>JANJUO010000279.1 GCA_024710535.1 bacterium | reverse complement strand
TATGCCAAGCGCGCGCTGTCGCTGCATGACTACTTCTTTGCCAAAACCATTGATCGCGTCAAGCCCGGCGGCCTGGTGATGTTCGTCACCAGCCGGTACACGATGGACAAGCTGGACGACAAGGCCCGAAAGTACCTGGCCGAGCGCGCCGACCTGGTGGGCGCCATCCGTCTGCCGCAAACCGCGTTCAAGGCCAATGCCGGGACCGAAGTGGTCACTGACGTGCTGTTTCTGCGCAAGAAGGTGCCCGGGGAAACCTTCACCTACGCGCAGCCCTGGCTGGGCGTGGCCGAGGCCAAGACCGCAGACGGCAAAGCCCTGATGGTCAGCGGCAACAAGGAAGGCGACGCCGACCGGCCAGCCATGATCAACGAATACTTCGCCGCGCACCCGGAAATGGTCTTGGGCCAGCACTCCGCCGAGGGATCAATGCGCCGGGCCCGTGAGTACACCGTCACCCCGTTGGCTGGCGACATCGAGGAGCAATTTGCCAAGGCGGTGGAAACGCTGCCGGCCGACATCTACAAAGCCGAGCGCGGCAGCGCGGCCGAGGCCGCCAAGGTCCGGGAGATTGATTTCAACCCGAAGGCCCAGAAGGAGGGCAATTACTACGTCACCGACGCTGGCGTGCTGATGATCCGGGAGGAGGGTGTCGGCCAGCGGGTGCAACTGAAGTCGGCCAAGGATGTTGAGCTGATCAAGGACTTTGTGCCGCTGCGCGATGCTCTCAAGCAGGCCCACTACGACCAGCTCACGGACGGCGACTGGCAGCCCAGCCTTGCTGCCCTGCAGAAGGAATACGAGCGCTTCACGAAGAAGCATGGCCAGGTCAACCAGTTCACCACCAAGGTCGTCAAGACCAAGGCGATCGACGAGGACACCGGCCAGGAGTACACGGACGAGGCAACCGTTCGGGTGTTTCCGCTGCTGCAGAAGCTGCGCGATGACCCCGATTACAGCTTGGTCGCCGCGCTGGAGACGATCAACGACGACACCGGGGAAATCAAGCCCTCGGCGTTCCTGACCCAGCGCGTCCTCGGTAAGCCTGAGGAGCCGGCCATCAATTCACCGGTGGACGCATTGCTGACGGTCCTCAACGACGTTGGTCGTGTGGATGTTGAGCTGATCGCCCAGCGCGTAGGTATGTCCGAGCAGGACACCATCGAGGCCTTGGGATCGACGATCTATCAGGATCCCGAGGCCGGCTGGCAGACGGCCGACGAGTATCTGAGCGGCAACGTCCGCAAGAAGCTCGAAGCCGTGCGCGCCGCGGCCCAGGCAGACCGCCGTTATGAGCGCAACGTCACCGCCCTGGAAGCCGCCCAGCCCGCGCCGAAGGTGCCCAGCCAGATCTCCCCCGGCCTGGGAGAGAACTGGATTCCTGGGTCTGATTACGCTCAGTTCCTGTATGACCTGGCCGGGGTTCGCGCCGAGGTCGAGTTCAACGACGCCACCAAGCAGTGGATCGTCAAGGAGATCAGCGGCGGCAAAACCACGCGGGCAACTGCTGATCACGGTACCGATCAACGCAACGCGACCGACCTGCTCGAGCACGCGCTGACCGGTCGCCCGGTTCGCATCACCAAGACCGAGGGCACGGGCAAAGACCGCAAGAGCGTTTTTGATGCCGCTGGCACGGAAGCAGCCAACCAGAAGCTGGACGCCATGCGCGAAGCATTCCAGGCCTGGGTCTGGAACGATTCTGAGCGCACCGATCGCCTGGTCAAGATCTACAACGACCGGTTCAATACCACCGTCTCGCGCAAGTTCGACGGATCGCACCTGACGCTGCCTGGCACGTCCAAGGCCTTCCAGGTCTTCGATCACGTCAAGCGCGGGGCCTGGCGCATCATCCAGCAGGGCAACACCTATCTGGCGCACGCGGTTGGATCCGGCAAGACCTTCCAGATGGTCATTGCCGCCATGGAGCAGAAACGCCTGGGGTTGATCAAGAAGCCCATGGTTGTCGTGCCCAACCACATGCTCAAGCAGTTTGCCCACGAGTGGCAACTGCTGTACCCGGCTGCCCGCCTGATGGTGGCCGATGAAAACAACTTCCACACCGACAACCGCCGCCGCTTCGTCTCGCGCGTGGCTCTGTCCGATCTGGATGGCGTGATCATCACCCACAGTGCGTTCAAGCTGCTGGATCTGGATGGCGATTTCAAGCGCAAGATGATCGAGGAGCAACTGGAGTTCATGCAGGCAGCCTTGAGCGAGGCCCAGCAGGACGACAAGAGCGAAGGCGGCGGCCGAAAGTCCCCCCGGGTCAAGCAGATCGAAAAGCAGATCGAGAACATGGAGCAGAAGCTGGAAGCCGCCATGTCCTCAGAAGGCAAGGACAAGAACGTCCGCTTCGACGAGCTGGGCGTCGACTTCCTGATGGTCGACGAGGCGCACGAGTACCGCAAGCTGGACTTCGCCACCACCCGCCAGGTCAAGGGCATCAGTCCCCAGGGGTCCGCCAAGGCGTTCGACCTGTATATGAAGTCCCGGTACCTGGAGGAAAAGCAGCCCGGCCGCTCCCTGGTGATGGCATCCGGCACGGTGATCACCAACACCCTGGCCGAGCTCTACACGGTGCAGAAGTTCATGGACCGTCAGGCCCTGATTGACCGCAACATCGACGACTTCGATTCGTGGGCAGCCATGTTCGGCCGCGAACGCACGACGTTGGAGCCCGATGCCGCTGGGCGATACACGCCGGTGACCCGGTTCACCAAGTTCGTGAAGGTGCCCGCGCTGACCCAGATGTTCAGGGAGTTCGCGGACGTGCTGACGTCTGACCACCTGGCCGCTTTGCTGGGTGACAAGCGCCCCAAGGTCGAAGGCGGATCACGAAGCATCACCGTCACGCCCAAGACCCCCGCCTATGCGGAGTACCAGAAGGAGCTGGAGCGCCGCGTCGAGGAATCCCGTGCCTGGAAGCCGAGCAAGGATCAGCCGAACAACCCGGATCCGATGATTCGGATCATTGGTGACGGCCGCCTGGCTGCCATCGACATGCGGTTCATCAACCCATCGCTGCCCAGCGACCCGGACTCCAAGCTGAACCGGATGATCGACGACGTCATCGCCAAGTTCAAGGAAACTGCCGATCTGGAGTACCGAGACAAGGCCGGGAATGTCGAGCCCAACAAAGGCGCCTCGATGATGGTGTTCTCTGACTTGGGGTTTGGCGAAGGCGTGGCCGAGAGCCGCGGCTTCAACGCCCGTGCCTGGTTCGAGAAGCGCATGCGCGACGCGGGTGTGCCCATGAACCAGGTCGCGTTTATGTCCGACTACAAGAAGTCGGCCGACAAGCTCAAGCTGTTCAAGGACGTCAACGCTGGCCGTGTTCGCGTGCTGGTGGGTAGCTCCAAGAACATGGGGACTGGCGTCAACGCACAGCAGCGACTCAAGGCCCTGTTCCACCTGGACAGCCCGTGGTACCCGGCCGACCTGGAGCAGCGGGAGGGCCGCATCGTCCGCCAGGGCAACAAGAACCCATTGGTGCAGATCTACGCCTACGCGGCCAAGGGCACCTATGACGAGAACATGTGGAAGATGCTGGCCTCGAAGCAGTATTTCATCGACCAGGCCATGTCCGGCGATGAAAGCCTGACCGAGATCGAGGATCTGGACAGCCAGAGCCAGTTTGACCTGGCAGCGGCTATGGTGGCGGAAGATCCTCGCGTGCTCCAACTGGCTGGCGCCCGTGCTGAGATCGAGAAGCTGCAGCGCCTGTACCAGGCCCATGAAGACCAGCGCCAGCGGTTCCGGTCGCAGTTCGACGCGGCCAGCGTCACGGTGG
Organism: bacterium; assembly: GCA_024710535.1. GTDB lineage: Bacteria > Bacteroidota > Ignavibacteria > Kapaibacteriales > UBA2268 > JANJUO01. The sequence goes on along the minus strand of JANJUO010000279.1, from coordinate 52,445 downwards.
AGTTCAACGAGAAGCGCCTGCCAGAGGCAGAGAAGGCCGCCGCCATGGCCAAGGATCTGAGCGGCGACAAGTTCATCGCCAAGGCGGGGGGCAAGGCGTTCACCGAGCGCGCCAAGTGGGCCGAGGCCCTGGTTGCCGAGTTCGACAAGCTGAACGCCGCCCAGGAGACGAAGCCGCGTACCGTTGCCGAAATCTCCGGCTTTCCGGTGGTTTTCGGAGGCGAGACGGTTGCCGGCCAGTACGTCACCCGCCTGGTGCTGGGCACGCCAGAGCCGAAGTTCCTGCACGAGTCCTACGACATCAAACCGAACCTGTCGGGCCTGGCCATGCGCGCTCAGAACGCCGTGGCCGACGTGGCACGCCTGCCGGTCAAGATGCGGGAGCGCATCACCGAAGCACGGGCCCAGATGGATGCGCTGCGCGAACGTCTGAGCGCACCCTTCCCCATGTCTGCCATGTTGGCCGACAAGATCAAGGAGGCCCAGGCCATCGAGGACGCCATCAAGTCCGACAGCACCGACAAGACCTACCGCGTCGAGCGCAAGGCCGATGGTCTGGGGTTTGATGTCAAGGCGGTCAACGAATCGGCGGCCATCATGAAGGCCATCGAGACGAATGGCGGCGCGCCCGAGGAGTGGGTTGCCAAGCTGCAAGTCGAGGAAACCCAGGCCGAAGCGGATAGCCCGCGGCTTTCGCTCCGTGCACGTGATGGCAACACCGATAAGCTCGACTTCGACCGACTGCAGGCCCTGGCCAAGCGCGTGAAAGCCGGCATGCCCAACATGCCGCGGGTGCACGTGCTCCCGGATCCATCCAAGGCGCCACGCGCCCTTCGCGAGTACATCATCCGCCAGGATGCCTGGTACGACGTTGAGGGCGCCATGCACGACGGCGAGCTCTACCTGTTCGCCTCTGGTCTGGCCGATGAGGCGCGTGCCGAGCACGTGCTGGTGGAGCACGAAGCCGCCCACTACGGCCTGCGCGCCATTTTGGGCACGTCTCTGAAGTCGGCGATGCGCTTGATCCATGCGCAGAACGCCAGTGTGCGCAAGGCGGCAACCGAGCTGCAGAAGCGCGGGAAGCTCTCCGATGTGGTGGCCACCGAGGAGGTGATCGTCGACATCCCGACCGCGCAACTGGCACAGCTTCGCGGCTGGCGCAAGCTGGTGCTCAATGTTCGCGACTGGTTGGACGGGCGTGGATACACCGCCCTGGCGCAGAAGCTGACCGATTGGCTGGACGGGACGCTGACCCAGCAACAGCGCGCTGATCTGTTTGTTGCTGAACTGGTCGGGGCTGCCCGGGACTACGTTGCCGGCAAGCGGCCGGGGCGCGCTGGAGCGATCTTCGGTACCCGCCTGTCTGGAACCCTGGCCGAGGACATCGCCAAGCAGGAGGCCTGGCTGCAGGCCGAGGCCCGCGCACGAGGCTTCAAGGACATCGAGGACTTGCTGGAACGCGACTACCCGACCTTCGAGAAGCTGGCCGAGCTGTGGCGCAAGAAGAACCCGGCCGAGGCATTGCTGTCTCGCTCTGCACCTCCTGGCGGTGCTGGCAAGACCGTCGCCGACCGGGCAGAGGCCATCATCCAGAAGAAAGCCGGGGGATCTGCCCCCCTGGATGCGATTGCCAGGGCCGCCACGAAGGTGACCGGTGTCGAGCGTCTGACCGGTGCGATCTACGATCGGGCCGGGGCTCTGCTGGACCGCATGGTTCCCGAGAAGGTCAAGGCCGGTATCGTGAGTGATTACGGCGTGCCCGAGGCGGTCATCGACCAACGCATCATGCTGCAGGGGCGCCAGCGCGTCCAACTGCGCAAGGCTGGGACTCTGATCGAGAAGCTGGCAACCCTGACCCGCGAAGAAAGCCGGGTGGCCTACGAGTGGATGAACATGGACGGATCCGACCCCAAGGCCTATCTGTCGATGATGCAGGGCCTGCCCGAGGAGTCGGTGCAGGTGCTGCAGGAAGTGCAGAAGCTGATCGACGACCTGAGCCAGGAGGCGGTTCGTTTGGGGCAACTGGACAAGGAGGCATTCGAGCGCAACCGCTTCGCCTACCTGCGCCGTTCCTACGCCAAGCACATCCTGGCGCAGACCGCCGGGGAAAAGGCCAAACGATCGCGCGTGATTTCGATTCTGGGCGATCAATACAAGGGCCGCGGGCTGGTGCAGGCCGAGCCCATGTCCAAGATGCAGGCGGCATCGCCCGACTGGTGGGGCCGCAAGCTCAAGGACGGCAAGGCCGACACCGCGCTCAAGGGACAGAAGTTCATCCGGTTGGAAAAGCGCCCCCAGCCTGGCGCCGGCACCCGGGCACTGCCCGGCATGGACCCGGCTGCACCAGGCCGCACGTCCAAGGTGGTGTATGTGCCCGCTGGCCAGGCCATCCCCCAGCAGTTTTCGGACTGGATCCAGGCCGACACCTGGGAGGTTCGTGACGTCAAGGCGGGCAATGTAGTGCTCTGGCGCGACTTCACCAAGGATGAGCGCCAGCAGATGGGAGAGGTCGATGAAGCCCGTTTTGCGATCGCCAAGACCATGCACGCCATGATCCATGACGTGGAGGTGGGCCGCTACCTGGAGTGGTTGGCACGGAACTACTCCAAGGCCGAAGGGCAGACCATCCCCGGTGTGGTGGTGGAGGCCTCGGAGCGATACCGCGACACCTTTGCTCCCAACGAGTGGGTCAAGGTGCCCGACACGAAAATCCCTGGCACGAGCGTGCTCAAGTACGGCGCATTGGCTGGCCACTACCTGCCTGGACCGATCTGGAATGATCTGCGCCAGGTGGTTGGCGGCCAGTTCCGCCCGTTCGGCGATGCCTACGCCAAGATCCTGAGCATGTGGAAGACCAGCAAGACGGCCTTGTCGCCCGCGGTCCACATGAACAACGTCATGTCCAACTTTGTGATGGCCGACTGGCAGGACGTGCGGGCGGTGCACGTGGCCAAGTCGCTGCGAATCATTCTCGCGGCCAGCGGCAAGAAGGGTGGCATTGCCGACTCGGCCGCGGCGCTGGAGGTCTTGAACCGGTACAAGGACAGCGGCGGTGACATCGGATCCTGGGTGACCCAGGAAATTGCCAAGGAGCAGCTTGACCCGATCCTGTCTGAGCTGGAGGTCGAGCTGGCAGCCACCGCCGACCAGGCCATGGACGCTCAGGCCGGCATCTACGCCGCCTTGCAGCACGCGCTGGGCGCGCGTTTCCCAGCCGCATGGGAAGCCCTGGCCTCTGGGAAGACCGGCAAAGCGGTGGGCAATGCCGCTGGGGCGCTCATCGATCTGTACCAGGCCGAAGACGATGTATTCCGGCTGGCGGCATGGCTCAAGGCCAAGGAAGATGGTGCAGACGACCTGGCGGCCGGCAAGAAAGCGCGCCGCTCGTTCCTGGACTACAACATCAACGCCCCATGGGTGCAGGCAATGCGCTCGACAGCCTGGCCGTTCATCAGTTTCACCTATCGGGCGGTTCCCCTGCTGTTCGAGATTGCGGGCAAGAAGCCACACAAGCTCATGAAGCTCATGATGCTGGCCGGTGGGCTCAATGCCCTGGGTGTTCTGTTGGGCGGTGGCGGCGATGACGATGAACGCAAGATGCTGCCCGAGGAGAAGGCCGGCCGGATCTGGGGGATGGTGCCAAAGCTGATTCGCATGCCCTGGAACGATGCGCATGGATCGCCGGTGTACCTGGACATCCGCCGCTGGGTGCCGGTGGGCGACGTGTTCGACGTGGGCGCTGGCAATGCGGCTGTGCCGATGTTCCCCGGGTTGATGCCGGGCGGCCCGCTGGTGATCGCCGGCGAGATCGTCCTGAACAAGTCCGCCTTCACGGGCAAGCCGCTGACCCTGGAAACCGACACTGGCGCCGAGAAGGCCGCCAAGGTGGGTGACTATCTATATAAGGCTTTCGCCCCGAACATCGTTGGCCTACCCAACACCTACGCGACCGAGGGCGTGGTTGGATCCATGACCGGTCGCACCGACGCCTTTGGCCGCGAACTGTCGACACCCCAGGCCATGGCCAGCGCCTTCGGTGTGAAGCTGGGCAGCTACCCGGCCGACGTTCTGCGTCGCAACCTGGGCGCCAAGGCGATGGCCGAGGCCTCGGAGATCGACAAGAACATCGGGCAGCTCAAGCGTCAGTTGGCCACCGGCCGCATTGACCGCCAGGAGTTCGACGAGCAGGCTGCTGTGCAGATCGAGAAGAAGCGCAAGCTGATGCAGGAGGTCCGGGAAAAGCTGAACTGAACTTTGGAATAGACCCGGCGCGCACCGCGCAAATGCTGGGCTATTCATGGTGATTTTTGGAATTAAAAATAGGTCCGGTACCAGCGTCGATGCTGGGTTTTGGCTCCGGCCTGTCACGCCGGGGGTCGCGGGTTCGAGCCCCGTCCACTCCGCCAAAGAATCGCCCTGTAAGTCAATGACTTACGGGGCTTTTTCTTTAGAACGATCACGGGCAGGTTGTGTCCATATTCCAATGTTTGGAATACAGTTTGTGGCCTTGCAGAGACAAAGGCCGTTGCCGGGCCCCTCAAATGAGGGTCGATTTGTGGGTTTCCTCTATTCCCTACACCGGTTCGATGCTCCAATATGTTGCGTGGCAGCATTGACCTCAACCACAGGCAGACCATGAGCCCCTACGTACTTTTCGACGAGAAGAAGGCCGCCCAAGCTGCGGCGTTCTTCCTGCACAAGGCCGGTGGGAATTTGCCGTTGCTCAAATTGATCAAGCTTCTGTATCTGGCCGAAAGGCTGTCCATGCAGAAGTTTGGTGACACGATCACCGGAGACGAGTTCGTGTCGATGCCGCATGGCCCGGTGCTGTCGATTACCTATGACCATTCGAATGGAAACCTGCCGTCAGTACCTGGTGGGTGGTCATCTTGGATCTCTGACCGTGATGGTCACGCTGTCGGTCTGAAAGATCCAAGCATGATCCGCTCTCCCGAAGAAGATCTTCTTGCTCTCAGTGAGACAGATCTGGAATGCCTGTATGAGACCTGGGGGCAGTTTGGGCATTGGGAGCGATTCAAGCTTAGGAACTACACCCACTCCGAGGCTTGCCCAGAGTGGGAAGACCCCATGGGCAAAAGTCGGCCAATTCCATACGCGCGACTCTTGAGAGCGGTTGGCTATTCCGACGTTCAGGTGCAGGCGATCTCACGACGGCTGCACGACGCAAAACGAGTCAATGCCGCATTCCGTTGAGCGCAGCTACCCCTTCTTGGATCTGCCGCAGAGCTGAGTCTGTTCTGGTGCCTTCTGGCCCAGGTGACAAACAGCACCTGTTTGCAATCGTGATCGAGCCACTGGCTGTCGATGGTTACGGCAGCCAGCCGATGGTTTTGATGGTCCCGGTTTGTACCCTGCACGACGGGCTTAATGTGGAAACCAGTTGCGTGCTTGCACCTGGAGATCACCCGTTTATCCAGAGGCAGAGTTACCTCGACTACAGGTTCTCCAGGCTGGAGCAGGTGAGCCACATCGAAAAGATGGTTCAGCAAGGCCAGTACACCGTCAAGGAGCCGTTTGACGGCCAAGTTTTGTGGCGGATCGTTTCCGGCGCGCTAGCATCCAGGCGGATTTCTCGCGAGTACAAGAAGCTGCTTGAGCAGATCCTGTTCCCGTAGCACGATCACCTGACAGGCGCCGCCTTCTTGACCTGGCGCCGGTCGTAGACCTGGCCCAGCATCCGGTCGGTGGTGTGCCCCAGGGCGTCCTTGGCGTCGGAGTGGCCGGCGTTGAGCTTGTCGGTCGCACCCTTCGGCCGGCACTCCTGAAGACTGAACCGGGCAAAGCTGATGCCGCGGCGCTCGGCCTCAGCCACACAGTCGAACATCAGGTCATCGAGCACTGCCTTCCAGCCGCCCTTTGTGTACCGCTGGCCCTTCATGTTGCCGAACAGGTACATGGTGCCGGCGACGTGGTGCCGCTTGATCTGCAACGCCTCATTGATCGTGGCCCGTAACTCTGGCGTCCACTCGATCAGCACCGGCGGCTTGTCCTTGTTCTTTCCGTCATGCCAGAGCACGCCATCGGCCGTGATGGCGTCGCGCTTGATGGCGCGGACCTCGACGGATCTCCTGGTGCACAGATAGGCTGTCTTCAGGGCCATGGCCACGATATGTCGGGGCCCGCCCTTGAGGCGTCCAATCTCCACTGCCAGATCCAGCTCGGCGTCGGTGACATACCGCTTGTTGACCCGGGTCTTGAGCTTGCGCAGACCCTGCAGCGGGTTGAATGGCAGCCGGCCGATGCGTACCCCGTGTTCCAGGATCAGGTGCATGAGCGCCATTTCCTTGTTGCCCTTGGCGGCCCTGCCGGCCTGTGCACACGCATCGAGGTAGGCATACCCGTCTGCCTTTGTGATCTCGCCCGGATCCATGTGGCCGAAGGCCTTCTTCAGGTTCTCGGCCTCGCGCTTGTTCTCGGCCAGCGTCGACTCTGCGCGCCGGTTCGGGTCGCCGATCGGCATGCTCTGCTGGTGCTCGAACCAGGCGGCGATGAGTTCGTCCGTCTGGCCCGTGGTGTGCACGCCTTGGCCGATCAATGCTGCTTCGCTGATCGCCTGGGCGCGCAGGCCGGCGATCTGCTGGCGGTCTTCCACCGGGCAGGAATACCGAAAAGCCCACTTGCCGTCGGCCTGCTTGTAGCCGATGCTGTAGACCCTGGCGCCCTTGCGCTCGTACACGCGGAACGGGAGTCCGTCCGGCTTTTCACGTCGCCTGATCATGTGGCACGTTCCTTCATGAATACAAGCCAGTGTGTGCCTGCTTTTTTCCCACTGGTGTTTCCAAAAAGAGGTCGGCAGGGAGTTAGAGCGAGCACCTCGCCCAGCTTCACCTGGGTCTCATTCCATTTGAAGACCAACACGCCATCAGGGTGCAGCACGCGAAAGCACTCCGCAAACCCCTGGCGAAGGTCGTCGCGCCAGTCGTTACCGAGCTTGCCGTATTTGGCTGCAAGCCATGATCTCGGACCGGCGCGGACCAGGTGCGGCGGATCGAAAGCCACCAACCTGAATGTGTTGTCTTCAAAGGGGAGATCACGAAAGTCCATCAGCATGTCGGGGTCGACCTTGAGCGTGCGCGTTCCGTCCACCTTCCCGTGGCTTCGGTCTGTGACAGTCAACGTCTCGCGCCTTTTGTCACCGAAGACCACATCGTGGTGGGCACGATCGAACCACATCATCCTGCTCCCACTGCAAGGGTCAAGCACTCTTGGTGGAGTCATGCTGCCCTCTTGAGGAATGACGTATTGACGGCAGGCCGACCAGCAACGACGGTTGCCGACCGGTAGGTCCCCTGGCACACCGCATCGTAATGCGAGCGCTCAAGTACGACACGTCCGGCCCGGTCGCGGTAGGCGCGCTCGAACCCCCGTGCCTTGAGCGTGGCGAGCTGGCGCCCAGGCTGGATGTAGCCGGTGATCGCAGCAATCTCGTTCTCAGTCATCGTCGTCGACATGATCTGTGCCTCCTAGCTCATGAGCATTGAGAACGGGTTGTGTCGTGCGGTGACGGTTCGCCGAAACTTGGCGCCCCGCAGCATGTGGATGTAGGCCTCTGATACGCCGTGCTTTCGCGCAGCATCAACTGCCCGGTCGCCCGAGGTCACGATGTCCTCAACCGCCTCATCGGAGAGGCGCGACCGCTTGGCGCCATTGATGGCGTTCTTCAGCCGAAGCTCCGGGCCCCTCCATGAGCCACGTTGTGACGCCTGCTGGAAGGCGGCAGACTTTGCGGTTTGATAGATCTGATCTGGGTCTATGCAGTGTCTGTTGCTGCACCGGCTCGTGATCACAGACGTCCTACCTTCTGGCAGCCGGCCGTTTGGGTGTGTGAGCTTCCAAACGATTCGGCGCACATACAGCTTTGACCTTTTGCCATTCATCACGAGATCAATCGTTGGAGACCGGGCCTTTCCGGCCTCCGTGGTCGGCCAGTTGGTCATGTTTCCGCAGCACGGGCACTCGTTGCAGCGATTGAGCAGCCACTCAAGGGTTACGTGCGCTGGAAGGTTCATGCTGCCACCTGCTCGACGTTGAGCGCTTCCTGGACGCGCTTGGCCTCCTGCACCTGTTCGTCGGTCATGCGCTCGTGCTGACCCAGGCCAAGCAGGGGCCGGATCTGCTGACCGATGGGGGAGCTGCCGCCCTGGTGGTACCAAAGCACGAAGCACAGCGCTGCGTGCACGTTGTTGGATTTTCTTTCGATGCTCATGGTCTTCTCGTTGTTCAAACAGATGTGGCCGTTCCGATGCATTGCCTGTGATGACTCTCGAACGCCCCAGGCTTTTGACGCACCTGCCCCAGAACAAGACGGCGGGCTGGTTGGTAGGTGAGCTGCATCGGCTGGTCCCCTCGTGGCCTGGCGAAGGTGAAAGGAAGCCCGGGCGTTCCCGCTGTGTCCGTTACTTGGCGGTGTAGTCGCCGATCAAGACGGGGCAGGAATCACCGATGGCCTGCTTGACCTTCTCGGCCAGTTCCTGAGCCATTTCTTCCTCGTGCTGCTCGGTGTTGATGATCCGAAGCACGATGGCCGGCTTGTCGCTGGTGCGGATGCCCAGGCGCATCACAAAGGTGCGCTCGTTGAAGCCGTGGTAGGGCACGCACTTGAAGTAGATGAACGTCGGCAGCGTGTCCTTGCTGCTGGCCGTCACCGATTCAAAGGCCGACTTACTGGCGCTCAGTTGCTGTTCGCTGGCCTCCACCTTGCGTAGGCCCTCGATCGTGATGTTGCGTACCGCAGAGATAGCCTTGTCGATCTTCAGGCGCTCACTCTCGTGGAAGCACTCGATCATGGGGGACCAGTCTTCCAGGAACTCGGCGACCCGTGCCTGCTCCATGGCGTTGCCGTTGGCATGTTGACGCAGCGCCGTGTAGGCGGCCGTCATGTCGGGCTTGAGTTGAGCGCGGTCGTCGGCATGGCCGGGTTTGTCCTGGGTGCCCAGGTTCAGCACTGCGTTGGCCACCATTGCCTTGTGAGACACGAACACGGTGGACCCGGCGACCACGTTGCCGGAAACGTAAGACGCGAAGTCTTGTACCAGGCTGGTTTCCATCAGGCCACGGGCGCGGCGGCGCGTCGGCATGAACTTCTCCAGGTCGTGGAGCTGGAAGTCGTTGGGCAGCGGGACTGCGCCCCGGTTTCCTTCGGTCAGCGCCACGCGGATAGCCTCGCGGGCCATGTAGATACCGGCGCCCTCGTTGATGGCTTCAATTGCAGATTTGTCGAACATGAAAGTAATCCTTGGTGGTTGGTGAATGGGTGGGGTACTTGCTGCCTGTCTCGCTTGCCACTTCTCGGGACTTCGACCCATCCGGGCTGACTGTCACAAGCGACGGAACTTCATCGGCTTTCGCCTGCCCTGGTGCGGCTTCCCGCTTCCGGGCAGCTTTCCCCCAAAACTGGTTCAGGCGCCGGGCAGCATCTGCTGGCGGCTGGCGTCGTTCAGCAGGCTCGGCTGGGCCAGAGAGAGGGCGCCGTACTTGCCGACAAAAAGGACGGTGGCACCGCTGGTTTCTTCGCCGGCCTTGCCCATGCTGGTGGGCTTCATGAACTTCACGTCATGCTGCAGGCGGACCTGCTGGGTGCCGGGGATCTTTTCGATCTTGAACTTCACGGTGACTTCACCGTTCTTGTTGTGATCGACCACTGCCGCGGCCACTTCGGACATGGCCTTGGACAGAATCAGCTCGAACTGGCCGCCGTCGAGATCGGTGACGAACTCGGGGATGTCGGTGGCGGCGGATGCGGGGCGCTGGTGCATGGTGTTCTCCTGGGTTGGTTGGGGAGGTCGAATCAGTTGCGCACGTATGCACCGTCGATCAGCACGATGCCTGGGCCACCCTGGGCGCGGCGTGAGCCACGCATGGCTTGGCGACTGGACTGCTCGGGATAGCGGCGACCTGTGGCGCGCGGCGTGCTTCGGCGCATGACACGCCTGTTCATGACATTTGCTGACTCCGATACAGCGGCCGGCATTACCATTGCCCCCGCTGCGGCCAGGGCCGACATGACAGACAAACTGAGTGATGATTTGCGCATAGCGTTTCTCGGTTGGTGGTGGTGAAAATCAGTAGGACTTGCCGCCGGCCTGCATTCGGGCCTCGGGTTTGTGGTCTGCCCGCCCAGCGTTGAACAGCAGCTTCTCGGCGATCGCGCCACCCAGATCCAGTCCCAGCGCGCCGGCCAGGTCGCAGATCCGGATGACGGCATCCGCCAGCTCGACCTCCAGCATCGGTCGGTGCGGCAGCTTTTCGTCCTGCAGGCCCTTGCGGTGGCCCTCCATGCCTTCGCTGATCTCGGAGTGCGTCAGGCACAGCTTCTGGGCGACCAGGGCGGCGGCGAACAGCTCATCCAGCGAGTTCTGGGGGTTGTTGATCAGGTCGATCAAGTCGACGCCGGTCGGGTGGTGTGTCCACCAGCCGGCGGCGTTGCTGGCCTCGTGGCACAGGTTGACCAGGTAGTTGCCGCAGTGAGTGATGTGCGGCGCCTCGTTCTTGAGGGCTTCGGTCAGCGTGGTCATGCTGCACCGCCTTTCTCAGCCGCACGGTCAATCCGTTCGATTTCGGCCAGGATGAGGGCGCCCGCTTTCACCAGGTCGCGGCGCCCGTAGGCGGGTTTCCAGAAGGACGGCGCCCACGGCCAGAGGGGTGGTATCGATCCCTGGCTGGTGAGTCGATGCGCAGCGAGCGTGTAGCAAGCCGCCGCTACGGCGAGCTGACCACCCTTGTGCATGTCGTCGTGCTCAGGCGTCCAGCCCTCAGCATTGATTTGCCGTTGCCGCTCCGCCAGCACATCCTTCGCGCTGCCTTGCAGTGCTCGCAGGCCGGCAATGACGTCAGGGTGGTGCTCGATGGTGTCGGCGTCAGGATCGACGCACTTGTTTGCCGGGTCCAGCATCACAGCGCAGCCAAAGACCACCCGCGATAAGCTGGCGCGGTCGGCCAGGTCCAGTAGGTGGCGCAGTGCCCGGCCGCACTGCTCATCGTCGTGTCGATCGAATGGCTCTCGCTCGTCGTCTTCCCCCAGCTTCTCGATCGCTTCGGGCATCGCGGGCAGGAAGCGCTGGCCAAGCACATCGAGAGCGCTGGTCAACTCCATGGCCATGTTCAGGTCGGCCTCACTGGCCTTTGCCATCTTCATGCTGCCTCCAGGATTCGGGCGTTGTTGGCCGCCACCGGCTGCGCGCGCAGGGTGAACTCGTAGCGATCGACCAGCCGCATGAAATCGATCAGGTCCGACTCCATGGCCTCGATGTAGTCGTCATCGCGCTCGACGACTCGCCAGTACAGATCCTTTCCGATGGGCTGCAGCGCCGGGCAGTACATGGCGTAGTGCCAGCGCCGCCGGCCGGTGATCCACATGCAACCCTGGATCTGGTCGATGTACTTGGTGATGTCGTCCTCCAACAGGACATCGCGCAGGCCCTCGGGCGACACGAGGCACTTGTATTCACTGCCAGCGTCGTCACCGATCAGACCGTCAGCGCTGGCGCCGAATCGGCCGCAGTCCGTCACCACGAAGCCGGCGCGGAACACGACCTCGCCGCTCGCCGCCTCATGGGCAGCGCGCGCAGCGGGCTCCAGCTCGTGGCCACGCTTCATCTGCCAGGTTTCAAAGCCCTCATCCAGAGGGTTCCCGGCGATGCGCTCGACCGCCACGCGGAATGCGTAGTTCTTGGCGGCTTCCGTGAAGTCGCCCTTGTTCGGGCCAGACTTCAGGCGCTCTCGCGCCACGCGGAACATGCTGGCGGTGATGACCCCGGCACGGGCCTGGTGCCAATCGGGCGAACCTTGTTCACAGGTGATGATGCGCATGACGGTTACTCCCCACGAAGCGCCTTGAGGCGGGTGTCAAACAGAGCTTCCAGGTCGGCGCGGCTGGCTGCCTGGTCTTCAGGTGTCATGGCGTTGAACCAGTCGAAGGCCACGAAAAGTGCGTCTTCGGTCTTGGCGTCTTCCATGCGTGCGCGGACGTCGGCCGGGGTGGTGACGATCTCGCCGGTTGCGGGGTCTGCTGGCGCGGGTGCTGGGGCCGCGGCCGGCGCCGCAGCCTTGGGCGCCGCGTCCACGGTGCGGTTCGCGTCGGCGCGCTGGGCGGCTTCTTTGAACTGCTCGTGCTCGCGGGTCTTGGCCAGCTTCTGCTGCAGCTCCGCGCCCAGGCCCTTCCAGAACTCGACGTAAGCCTTGGCGCCCTTCGAGGCGGCCGCCTTGCCGGCCTCCAGTTGCTGCTCGGTCCATGGGCTCACTTCCTCGGCTGGCCCCATGTCGCGGGGTACGCTGTCCTCCAGTTCGTCCGGCGTGTAGACGCCCATGATCACGTCGGGCGCATACAGACGGGCCCAGCGCTTTTGCGCCAGGTATGCAATCTGCTGCTTGGGGTCTTCCGTCCAGAGCGTGCTGTTCCGTGTGCGTGCCTGCGTCATCAGCAGTTCCAGCACACGGGGCCCTGTCTCGCCCTTGATCGTGGCCCACACCCGCACACCCAGGCCCTGCTCGTCCTTCTGATCCCAGGCCGGGACGATGTACTTCTTGGGGTGGCCGTTGTCGTCCTTCTTGGTCTTGGACTCGACCTCCTTGAACTTGCCGACGATCTTTTCCCAGGCGCCGAACCACTCAAAATTGAATCGGTCCTTGACTAGGCCACTGTTGTTGATCACGGCGGCGACCAGTTGAGCCTCGTAGCCAAGGGTTCCGTTGACCAGGTGGGTTTTCTGGGCCACGGCAAATGGGTTCATGTTCCATTGGGTCGCCTGCATGACGACCGCCAGGCAGTCCCCCGGGTTGCGCAGGTGCTGGGGGATCGTTGCCTTGGCGCTTGCCATGAAGTCGGCAATACGCATCATCTTGTCCATGCTGTCTCCGGACAGCATCAGAGCCGATGCACTGGTGGTTCCTGCTGCCAGAGCTGCAGGTGCCGGCACCTGGGTCAAAGCCATGGCCTCGGTTCGCGTGTGCGTGTTCATTCGGTGATTTCCTCTCAGTGGTGAAGGGGGTTAGACGGTTTCGGCCGCGGGCTGCGTCCAGGCTTCGAAGTCGGCCGCGCGCTGGCAGAGCCACTGGCAGGCGGTTTCCAGGTCAACGCCGTACTCGAAGGCGATGCACTTGATCAGGGACGTCGCTGGCGGCGCATCGCTCGGGGTCTTGTTGATGTCGTGGGTGATCACCGGCATCGACATGGCCATGTCAAAGCCCATGCGGATCTCGGCGCCTTCAGTTGCCGGTGCGGTGTCGACCAGATCCACATCGGCTAGGGTGTGACCCGTGCTTGCAAGGGCCTCGATGACCTTTTTGGTGGGCACGACGGTCCCGTCCACAACAAAGGGCTCGACTGGCTTCGCCGGTGGGGCCTTGGCTGCCTCGATCTCGGCGCGCATGCGTTCCAGCTCCGCGCGCTCGGCGGCCAGGCGCTCGGCCTCGGCTCGCTGTGCGGCTTCGCGTTCTTGCTGCTGGCGCTGGGCCTCGGCCTGTTGACGCTCAAGCTCGGCCCGCTCGGCTGCCAGGCGAGCGCGCTCGTTCTCGGCGCCCTTGAGCTGATCATGTACGGCATACATGGCTGTCTCAGTCGACATCCGCACCTGCTTGGCCTCGGCCTCGAACTCCTCCATGTCGGAAAGGTCGATGTGCACCAGCCGGTTGATCAGGTCCATGACCATCTGCGACGTGCGCGCACCCCGGGCGGTGTCCAGGTAGCCACGGATGGTGGCGAGCTTCTTCTGGTGCTGCTCGATGCGCTGGCGCTCGCGCTCGGCGGACTCACGCTTGATGCGCTCCTGCTCTGCGTCCCACGCATCGCGCAGAGCCTTGAGGCGCTTTTCCTCGTTGCTGATGATCGACACCAGGCGGTTTTCCTCAGCGATCACCGCCTTTGAGAACTTCGTCGCGTCGTCGCGGGTTTCCTTGCTGATCTTCTCGATCAAGGTGCGGGCGCGCATCAACTCCATGGCTGCGCCGTGGGCTTGCTCTCGGCCCGCCTTGTCCTTGATCTCGGTGATGCTGGCGTGCTTGGTGGCCAGCGCCTGCAGATCGCGCTCGGTCTGCGTCGAGTTCAATGCCAGTGCGGCGCGTTCTACGGGGGAGGGAAGGGCGGGCGCCGGAGCGTCGGGCTGCGCAACGTCGATCGGGAGTGCGGTTTGCTCTGTCATGTCGTCCTCACTTGCCGGCGACACGGATACCGAACGTCAGTGCTGCGGCAGACACTGCGCTGGTCACGACCACCAAGGCCCAGGCAGCCGCCCGGCGAAAGCCGTTTACGGTTGGGATGGGCTTTTTGAAGGGGATGGATGTGGTCTTTGTGCCCACCTTGGTCTTTCCGACATAGCGGTCGACCTTGATTCCAGTCTTTTGCATGCTTGTCTTCCTTTCCGGGTTTATTCGTTTATGGATAGCCATTATAGGCTTGATGATGGCAATTGCAAGCCATAAAAGGCTTGACGGGGCGAAAAACTACGTGACCCACTTGAGGGCCAGATACGCCAGGCCGACACCAATCAGCACGGCCAGGCCCACATCCATGAGCTTCTCGGTCTTGGACGGTGCATTCATGCCAGCCTCCCAAGGCCTTGGAGCAGGAAAACAACCAGGCCGCCGCCGATGACGCAGCCGATGCAGATGCCGCCCCACCAGCCGGCCAGGAAAGCCTCGCGCGGCGTTTCGGTGATCTGGGGCAGTGGCTCGGGCGGAGCCATCCGCTTGATGCGCGTGAACGTGATGGTCAGGAAGTTCATTGCTCGTCGCTCCATTTCTGTTGCTCGGCCAGGGCGCGCGCGTCCTCGCGGCGGCGCAGCTCCCCGCTGTTCTTCAGTTCGTTGTAGGCCAGGTCCGCACGGATGGCCTGGGCCTCCTGTGCGTCCTGGTGCACGGTGCTGGCCGGCGGCGCGAAGGGTGCCAGTGCCAGAGCGATCGTGGGGTTCAGGCTCACTGCTGCACCTCCAGGCGCTTGAACTCGACCACCCAGACCCATGGGTTGGCTTCCCAGCTTCCGGGGCCGTTGATGGACTCCCAGAGTGATGCGTAAGACGAAGATGCCAGTTTGTGACCAAGCTCGGCGTCGGTGTTCCAGTGCTGGACACAGTCCGGCCGATAGGTGCGCCACATATCGCCTCTGCGGGTGCGCTCGATACCTTCCGCTGCGGCGTCGTCATCGCTGATGTCCTGCAACCGCTCGACGCGCACGCCTGTTACCTCCAGCGTGATGCGGCTGGCCCAGCGGGGCATGTGGATTGATGGCCGCCAGTTGATCTCCTTGGTGCGCAATATGGTCTTGTTGTCGAGGCCGGTGAGGTTGTAGAAAGCGCCGGGGTTTTTGTCCTCGCCATCAGCCGCATAAAACAAGCCTGCCTTTGTGCCGAACCTGGCATCACCCTTGAGGTACTGACTCGGGTCGCCCATATCGTCATTCCACTCCCACACGTCATACTCGCCGCCGGTTTCGTAGTCGAGGGTTTCGCGTGCAACCTGCCACGTCTCCCGCACCCACAGCCGGTCGCCGGGCTGGCCGTAGGGGCAGCGCCGCGCGTCGTCGGGATTGGCCGCGGCCTCGCACCACCATGTTCCAGAGTGGCCTGGTACGACCCATCCACCAGCCGGATCAGTGGCCGGCATCTCGACTGGCATGGCGTCGGCAACAAACTGCGGCTTCACCACCCGCCGCGTTTGCGTCTTCGTGCCGGCCAGGATGGCCCGCACCATCGGGGCGCTCATGAGCATTGGGCGCGCCTTCATGCTGTAGCTCCCATGACCTGCAACAGGTCCGCCGTCAGTGCCTCGTTGCGCGCCTTTTGCAGGGCCTGGACCAGGGCGAGCTGATCGCCGCCCAGCTCGACCGCGTACCAGCTCACGAACTCGGAAATGACCGGGGACTGGTCGTAGTTCGTGCAGCGCGTGTCGTACTTTCTCCACAGAGCATAGACCTGTTCGGGGTCCATCTTGGCCACGGCCGCCAGGGCCTGGATTTCGGCCTGGAAGCCGGGGGCGCATTGGATCAGGGTTCTCATGGTGTCCTCACTCAGTACAGATCCGCCAAGCCCGGCACGTCGATGGAGTCCCCAAGCCGCTCTATCCGAAAGCCCAGCCGCTTGGCTTTGGCCAGGGTGTCGACCTTGAGGGTCTTCGTGCCCGCGATGTCCGCGAAGATCCGGGCCGCCTCGTTGGCCGGGTAGATCGCGGGCGCACCGTAGTTGCTGCGCACGCTGATCTGGAGAACGGTCTTGTCTTCAACGATCGCGGCCAGGCTGCTGATGGTTTCCCGAAGTGCCCGGGCCTCGTACTGGCCATAGGTTTCGCTCATGGGGTTCTCCTTTCGAGAGAGTGTTTAACCGTTTACGCATAATCATGGTAAACCAATAACGGCTAACACGTCAAGCCGAAAACGGCTAGACCCTCGATGTCGCTCCAAGGCAACAAAAAAGCCGCTCGAAAGCGGCTTGGATGGGTAGGGCGTTGGCGCCTATCGGCAGCGGAACTTGATCTCTGCGCTGGCGTACTTCGTCATTTCGGCGTCGTTGGCTTGGTCGGATACCAGGGACAACTGCTTGCCTTGCCGCTTGCAGTGCTCGCCGGCCTGCTGGATCAGTTCGGTCTTGATCTTCCCGCCTGACCAGTTGAATCCGTAGTCCTGGCGCGAGAGCATCATCACACCGTCACCCACGTCGACGACACCAGATTCGTAGACGCTGGTGGCGCAGGCCGAGAGCAGGGCGGCCACGGCCAGGGCAGGGGCAATCAGGATCTGTCGCATGGTCAGTTTCCGGGGATGACAGCGGGGTCGGCGCTTGGGCAAGAAAGCGATGCGGTCGGGGTGCGCGCGTCACGCCAGATCCAGCAGGTGCGCTCAGTGCTGATGCCGATCTGTAGCGGGTCATAAGGGACGCGCATTTCCAGCAGCGTTCCCTCGGGCGTCACGAACTCCCGGAAGACCGGAGCGGCCAGCTCGCCCGGCACTTTTGCCATGTTGATGTGCATGGGCTCCTTCTCCGCAGCCGTCTTCAGCTCCCACCAGGCGTAGGCGAATGTGGCTGCAGCCAGGATGGCGACCGGCAGCAGCAAGTTCGCGATGGTGAGACGACGGTACGGTTTCATAGGCCCCCTTCGCCCGCTTTGTGTCTGACGCGCCCGATCACGCGCACGTGCTGGGCTTGATCTGATGTCAGGTCGATCGGGCTGTAGGCCGCATTATCGGACTTGATGCGCAGGCCACCACCAGGCAGCCGGTACAAGCGCTTGACCCTCGCGCCGCCGTCGTACCAGATCCAGTAGACCTTGCCGTCGATGACGGCCGTCTCGTCCAGGTTGATGACCAGCGCATCCCCGTCGTGGATGCTGGGCTCCATGGAGTCGCCGTCGGCGGTGACCGAGGCCAGCCGGTTCGGCTTGAGCCCCATCTTGCGGATCCAGTCCGCGCGAAATGCCTGTGGCAGTAGATCCTCGCTGATTGTCACGTCTATGTCTTCGTGTCCGTTCCCCGCCGATAGTTTTACATCAAGACGACGCACCAGGGCGAACTCGCCCGCGGGCAGTTCCTCCGGGTGCTCCCACGTCTTGATCGGCCGATCTGCACGACTACCGGCACCAACAGCCGGCACCACGCCGTACACCTCGTCCAGGCTGGCACCCAGCGCCTTGGCGATGCGCTGCACGTACTCGGCCGAAAGCATGGACTCGCCGCGCAGCGCTCGCCCTATGGTTGCCTGAGCAATGCCAGTCTCGGCCGCCAGGGCGGTCTGCGTCTTGATGTGGGGGTGAGCCTCCATCAGCTTGGAGATGTTTTCCCCGATCTGAAGGTCGCCGGATGGTTTACGTTTAGCCATATTCGGATGATATGCGTCATGGGCTTGCGTTTGTGGTTGTAACCTAGTCATAAACGGTTTATGATTCATGGGCAAGGAGAGCAAACCCATGAAATTCAAGCAATCCGCCGACGAGATCGTCCTGGCTATGCGTAAACGGCTGCACAAAGCCAAAGGCAAGTGGTCGGATCTGGCCGCCATGTCGGGTGTGCCCTACAGCACGATCTGCAAGATCTACCAGGATCAGTCCAAGTCGCCGCGGCTGCACACCTTTGTCAACCTGTCGCGCGCTCTTGATCGTCTGGAGTCCGACGACAAGATCGTGCTGCCTGAGCGCGCCACCCCCAGACCCCGCGTCGGCCGTCCATCTCGTGAGGATGCCCTCGTAGCTGCATCGGGAGCTTGACATGGCAGGCGTCGCAGAGGACGGCGACACCATGCTGTCGCGCTCAGGAAGCAGCAGCGTAGGCGGGAAGCTGACGCGCAGGCTGGACATCCCCGTCTCCGAGGATCTGGAGGAGGCCGTCATCGGTATGGCCGTGATGGCTGGCGTGCCCAAGGCCGAGTACGTGCGCATGGTTCTTGAGCGCCATTTGTTCGGTGAGTTGTCCATGGCCAGAAGGATCGCACGGCCCATGGTCCCCGGTCGATGGGATGAATCTCGGAGCACCGCCGGATGAGTACCGAATGGATCGCCACACAGCTCTCGCGCATGGCCGCTGCCAGGCCTTACGTGACGGACATTCCCCGATACAACCCGCGGCCTGCCGGCGTGATTCGACCAGGCTCCCCTACCGAGATCGTCCTGGCCGTTCTTTGCCGGCGGTACCCCGCCTTCCTGACCTTCGCCCAGGTCAAGCACCAATCCCAATGCACCAAGGCCGCCATCGACCACGCGCTGCGCTACCTCAAGACGCAGAAGCACATCGAATCGACCTCGGATGACAGTCGCAACAGCCGGTACCAGCGGTACCGCGCAACCACGAAAGGAATCGAACATGCAGCAGACCGAGCTCGCCTTTGACCTTTCACGCGCCGCCAACCGTCGCCAAGCAGGCATGACCAGCGCTGCACGCCACGCCGACAGCGAGAACCCCGGCTGGGTCGATCTGGCCATTGACGCTGTGCACGCCTTCGCCATGCGCACCTATCCCCGGGACTTCACCATCGAGGAAGCCCGCGCCGTTGTCGCTCCTACCATTCCGGAGCCGTCCGAGCTGCGCGCCTGGGGCGCCGTCACGTCCGGCTGCAAGCGCCGCATGCTGATCGAGCCCGTCGAGGGCAAGACTCGCCCGGCAGCCTCATCCAACGGTGCACCGAAGCAGGTGTATCGGCTGCGGAGGGCTGCGTGACTGAACCAAGACCCGCACCATACCCGGCGACCACCAGGGCCAAGGGATGGCGATTTGAACTGGATCTGGAACAGGTCATGCAGTCCGATACCTGGGCGCTGGCCAAGCCGGACGTGCGCCCGTGGCTGCTGATGCTGTGGACGACTGCCTGGCAGCAAGTGCCATGCGGATCCATGCCAGGCGACGACGAATTGATCATTGCACGCCTGGGTATTGACCATGACGTTTTCGCGCGCTGCAAGCGCGTTCTGCTGCGCGGCTGGTGGCTTGCTGATGACGGCCGCCTTTACCACCCGACCATCACCCAGCGCGTGCTGGACATGCTGGGCAGGAAGGACGCCGAACGCCAGCGCAAGGCCGACTATCGCGCCCGGATGGAAGCCGAGCGGAAGCTGGCGGAAGCCAACGCTGAGGCGCGAATGTCCCAAGGGACAGACATGGGAATGTCCCATGGGACAGACGAGGGACAGACGCGGGAATCCGGTGGGAGTGACGCTACCGGAACCGGAACCGGAACCGGAACCGGTTTAGATAGTAGTAATCCACCACCTCGCGCGGGTGAGGATCCGGTCGTGTCCCATGGGACAGACGCGGGACGCATCTGCAGGCTGATGAAGTCCACCGGACTGACCGGCGTCAATCCCGCTCACCCAACGCTGCGGGTGCTGATCGACGCTGGCGCGACAGATGCCGAGTTCACCGCTGCCGCCAATGCCGCGGTCAAGAAGCGGGCAGGCTTTGCCTACGCGCTGACCATCGTGACCAACGAGCGCCAACGCGCAGCAACTCTGGCTGGGCAGATCCACCACGGCCCACTGCCCACCGCCGCGATGCCCCCTGGCCCGCCGGAAAGCGCCCACGCCCGAAAGATGCGCGAAACGGCCGAGGGCTTGGCCCCGGGTGTCGCCAAGCGGCGCCCCGGCACTGCGCCAACCCCTGTAACCATCGACCTGGAGACGCCGCATGTCCCTGCCATTGCCAGCCATTGACCGGATCTTTGAGCGCCTGACCGCGACCTACGGCCGACAGTTCCTCGACCTGTACGCCGACGTCGACCCGGGCAGCGTGAAAACCGCCTGGTGCCACGAGCTGTCCAGCTTGGGGACCGCCGCAGGCCTGCGCCGCATCGCCGCCGCTCTGGACAACCTGCCCGATCGTGCGCCCAACGCCGTGCAGTTTCGCAACCTGTGCCTGCAGATGAAGATGCCCGAGCCACCGCCACTGCCCGCGCCACCGGCCAACCCAGAGCGACTGCGCGCCGAGCTGGCCAAGCTGGGGCACGTGCCCAGGGACAAGCGCATGCCGGTGATGTTGGGTGGCCATGACCCCAAGGCTTGGGCCAAGCGACACATCGCAGCCCACGAGGCGGGATACAAGGTCAAGCCGCTCACGCTGCACTTTGCCCGCCAGGCCCTGGGCCTGACCACCGAGGCCGCACCGATGCGGGCCGCAGCCTGACGTCGTGAGCGGAGCATGCTGCATGACCTGCAAGAGCTGGGACGGATCTGCCGAGAAGCGCGAGATCGGCAAAACCCGTATGGCCGACCTGGGGTTTGGCTGGTGCCTGCACGAGCCGCGGGGAACCTATCGCCCTCCGCACTGGACCTGCGACAAGCACCGGCCGGCGGATGCTGTCACGTCCGGGCACAGAGAGCGAAAGCTGCGCGCACAGGGGCACATCGCGTGAACCAGTCGCCGCTCATTCGCTGCGCGTTCTGTTCGCGCGTCACCTTCAAGCCGGCCGCCTACATCGGCAATCACCCGGTGGGGCCGACCTGCGCCAAGCGCCACAACCTGGGCGACGCCATTCGTGAAAGCCGCGGCGCTGTCCGACCCGCGTCAGGGCCCCACGCAACGACCAGCCGGGCCTATCGCGACGCAAAGACCCGCGACCTGTTCGAGGACGCTGACCTGTCATGACCGTCACACCGAAGATCCACCTCACCGCATGGGAGGACCGCAAGGCGCAGTTCATCTTTGTGGCCGTGCCCAACGAGCGCGGACGCTACGTGCGCACCGAAAAGCCGGTTGCCTTCGTCGGCTGTCCGCATTGCGGCGCATTGGTCGGTGAGCCATGCACCAGCGGAGCTGGTGACGGGTACTCCGGAACGATCCACAGCGCCAGGCGGCACGCCGCCCGAAAGTTCCACGGCTTCGCTGCTGACGACATCCTGCACCCCGAGGACACCACCACCCAAGAGGAGGGTGCCACATGGCCGCAACTGCCCAGCGCATGACCGTCGAGGAGCTGCGCAACCTGCAGGCCAGGGCAGCCGCCCGACCCAGCTTGACCACGCTGCGTGACAACCCCGCGGAAAAGCGCCAGCGCCGCGGCCAGAAGTACGGCAACCAGAAGGTGACCGACCAGGGCATCACCTTCGACAGCAAGGCCGAGCACAAGCGCTGGGTGTACCTGTGCATGTTGGCCAAGACCGGCGAGATCCGCGATCTGCAGCGCCAGGTTCCGTTCGAGCTGATCCCGGCCACGCCAAAGCCCCGCGGCGGCA
The DNA here is from genome assembly GCA_024710535.1 of bacterium. GTDB lineage: Bacteria > Bacteroidota > Ignavibacteria > Kapaibacteriales > UBA2268 > JANJUO01. Next base: position 30,789 of record JANJUO010000279.1, on the reverse strand, counting down.
TCGAGCGGCCCACCGTCTATCTGGCTGACTTTGTGTACCTGGACAAGACCGGCAAGCAGATCGTCGAGGACGTCAAGGGTGCAGTCACTCCGGAATTCCGTCTGAAACGCAAGCTGATGCTGTTCCGCCACGGCATCGAGATCCAGGAGGTTCGATCGTGAACGTCGTCATTTACACCCGGGACATGGAGCCCATCACCATCATCGATCTGCCACTGTGGGCGTTGGAACTCGCGGAGCGCCGGGCGCATGTTCAGGTTGAAGTGATCAACCCCGTGCTACTTGAGCCCACATCTGAGTCTGTTCAGATCCAGTCCATTACAGCGCGCGCTGTCACTCTTGAGTTCACCCCCATTCGCCTTGGCTCGGCTCGCAGTTGGATTATCACCACCAGAGACGAGGTATTGGCCATGCTGCTGCGTCCCTCGTGGCTTCCAGGCCAGCGGGGCAGTATCAATCAATACGAGCGCACAGTTCGCGAGCTGTCAAAGGCTCTGGTTGATGCTTTGTCGCGTGGAGCGGGAGGAAACTGATGAGCGCCAAGAACGAACACGGCCTGACGCCGCAGCAAGAGAAGTTCGCCCAGCTCGTCGGGGGAGGAACGCCAGGTGTCGACGCCTACCGCCAGGCCTACCCCAAATCCAAGGACTGGAAAGACGAAGCGGTACGGGTGAACGCGAGCAAGATGATAGCACTCACTAACATTTCGCTACGCATCAAGGCTATTCAGGCCATCGGAGCCGAGAAAGCCGGCCTTGAGGCCTCCAAGGTTCTCGAAGAAGTGCGCCGCCTTGCTCACTCCGACATCGCCGGGATCATGACCAGCGACGGCAAGGTCAAGCTGCCCCACGAGCTGGACCCGGTGACGCGCGCCGCGGTGGCCAGTTTCAAGATCGATGAGTACGGCCGCATCGAATACAAGTTCTGGGACAAGAACACCGCCTTGGAGAAGGCGATGAAGCACCTGGGGCTCTATGAGGCCGACAACAACCAGAAGCCCCCGACGATCAACCGGATCGAGCTGGTGGGCGTGCGTCCGAAGAAGCAACAGGAGAACTGACATGCCCACGAACCACGACGAGACGCTGCAGGAGCGCTACGAGCGCGAGCACCGCCAGATGGAGAAGTCCATGACCACACTCGAAGCTGACGAAGCGCAGGCCGTGCCGGTTGGGTTCGTTCCGCAGACCTGTCCGCACTGCAATGAGACATGGCTGATGGAAGCACAGCAGCCGCTGACAGATGATCCATGTCCATGTTGTGAAGTTGGTGGTGTGTGCAGGACGCCAGAGTGCGGACGCCTGAAGCTGCCCGTCGATCACCCACTGAGGACTGGAGTCAAGCACATGAGCGACCAATCACCACACGCATTTGAGATCGGCCCACCGGCACCCGTGGCCGACCCCGTTAACGACTCGCTTGATGACATGGCGGAACTTGCATTGCATTGGCAGCGCAAGCGGCTGAACGGTCGTGTTCCTGTTGCAATCAGGGCTGGAATGATCTTGTTGGCGAAGGAGATTGTTGCTCACGTCGCAACAGATGAAGCGATCCCCAACAACCTGGAGAGCCAGCCCAATGGATGAAGTCGATCGCGCAAACGACGAGGTGGAGCGCGGCCTGGCCGAGGCGCTGCGCCAGGCTGCAAAGCCCATCCAAGAGGGACAACCCGGAGAGTGCGACCTGTGCGGGGAGTGGTCCGGGCGTCTGATCAATGGTGCCTGCGCGCCTTGCCGAGACAAGTACAAGCTGCCGTGACGACTGCACAGATCAAGATCCCCGAGATCCTGGTGGACGTGTTCACCGGTGAGGCCGACGTGCGCGGCGCCCGGGGTGGCCGCGGTTCGGCCAAGACCATGACGTTTGCCAAGATGACCGCCGTCCGGGCCCTGATGTGGGACCAGGCTGGGCGGGAGGGCGTCATCGTCTGCGGCCGGGAATTCCTGAACTCGATCGACGATTCATCGCTGGCCGAGGTCAAGGCCGCCATCGAGTCCGAGCCCGAGCTGCTGCTGCCGCACTTCGAGATCGGCGAGAAGTTCATCCGCACCAAGTCCGGCCGCATCCGGTACAAGTTCAGCGGCATGGACAAGAAGACGATCAACTCGCTCAAGTCCAAGGCCAAGATCCTGCTGCTGTGGGCAGATGAGGCCGAGCCGATCACCGACAAGGCCTGGGACATCGTGATCCCGACGCTGCGCCAGGAGGACTCGGAACTGTGGGTGACCTGGAACCCGGCGCGCAAGAACGGGGCGACCGAGCGCAGGTTCTGGCACACCAAGGATCCGCGGGCGAAGGTCGTGACCATGAACTGGCGCGACAACCCCTGGTTCCCGGAGATCCTGAACCGCCAGCGCCTCAAGTGGATGCGCACCAACCCGGAATCCTACGATCACGTGTGGGAGGGCGGTTACCTGGAAGCCCACAAGGGCGCGTACTTCACCAAGCAACTGGCCGCACTCAAGCGAGAGCGTCGGCATTGTCGCGTCGGGCCTGACCCGCTGATGAAGCGCCGTCTGTTTGCCGACATCGGCGGTACCGGGCGAAACTCCGATGCCTTTGTGATGTGGGGCGCGCAGTTCGTCGGCCGAGAGGTGCGGGTGCTCAACTACTACGAGCAGGTCGGCCAGGAGGTGAGCCACCACCTGGAGTGGATGCGCCGCAAGGGCTACCTGCCCGAGAACACCGAGATCTTCCTGCCGCACGACGGGGCCACGCACGACAAGGTGTACGACGTGAGCTACCAGTCGGCATTCACGGCTGCCGGCTACAGCGTCACGGTGGTGCCCAACCAGGGCAGGGGAGCGGCGATTGCACGGATCAACGCCGCCCGGCGCATCTTCCCGTCCGTCTGGATCAACCTGGAGGACAAAACAGAGATCTCCGAGGAGGATGGCCGGGAGTTCGAGCCGACGACCAACGAGGGCATGGACGCGCTGGAGTGGTATCACGAGAAGTGGGATGAGGAGCGCGACATAGGCCTGGGCCCGGAGCACGATTGGGCTTCGCACGGGGCCGATGGCTTCGGTCTGATGGCAGTCGTTGCCGAGGATCATTTCCGAGCTGGTGGCAGTGTGCGCAAGGACGGTGGTGAAGGCTGGCGCCGTCGTCGATCTGGCATGGCGGTCTGACCATGGCCGAGATCATCCTGGTGCGTCAGCACGATGCCGAGCTGACCGATGCCGAGAAAGCAGCGGCACGCCGGGTGATGTTCGGCATCGTCGATGGTTTGGGCGAACGCGGGAAACGGCAGTGGCGCCGCTTGTGGAATGGCCTGATGCGCCTGGAGCCGGGGGAAATGGTCGAGATCAAGACCCACCAGGAACGCCTCGGATGGTTCCACCGCAAGCACATGGCGCTCGAAGCGGCCGTGTTCGAGAGCCAAGACCGATTCGACAACTTCAAGGCCTTTCGTGACTGGCTCAAGGTCGGCGCCGCGTTCTGCGATTGGTACCCAGGGCCCAAAGGCGGCGTGTTCCCGGTGCCCAAGTCGATCAGCTACGCAAAGCTGGAGCAGGCCGAAATGGAGCAGTTCCACACCGATGCGGTCGAGTTCCTGCGCAGCGAGCATGCCGGGCGCACGCTCTGGAAGCACCTGACCCAGCCCCAGCGGATTGACATGATCGAGGAGATCCTGGCCAGGTTCCGGGAGTAAATGACAACAACCGTCAGTGATCGAAAACAAACTCGTACTGAGCATGGCAACTTCCGGGCACTATGCCCGCCACCATCGACACCCGCAAAGCCCACCTGACCCGCAAACACGGTGACCTGTACGCCGTCTACACGTGGGTCAATGACGAACGCGCCCTGGTGCTCATCCCGGCCAATCGGCCTGGTGCACCCTGGTTCATCATCATGGAGTCGGCCGCGTTCGAGTACGACAACCCGATCGAGCTGCAGGCGCGCAGCATGAAGGCCTGCGTCGTGCTGGGCATGGAGCCCAGCCGGCCCAACTGGTTCCGGATCGCCAAGATCATCCACGAGGGGTTGCCCGATCTGATCCGCATGCCAGCCGCACCGCTGCCCGAGTACCTGAAGGGCTCGGTCGGGCAGATGATCCTCAAGGAGGGCGGCAAGGTCATCGCGGGCGAAGACATCCGAGTCGAGAAGGAAGGCGTGACCTATGAATGAGCTGGATGTCACGGTCAAGCGGGGCCGTGCGCCCGGCGACCAGTATTTCGACTCGCACGCCGATGACACCCGCCGCAATGAGTTGGCGACGGTCAGCGCGCACCCCATGGACGGGCAGGAGGCGCGAAACGAACTGCGCCGCCTGCTGGAGTGGTTCTACTACGAGAAGGACAAGCAGGCCGCCAACCGCCTGGAAATGTCCATCGATCACGACTTCTACGACAACCTCCAGTGGGATCCCGAGGATGCCCAGGCGGTCCGCGACCGCGGCCAGATGCCTCTGGTCTACAACGAAGTCGCCCCGATGTGCGACTGGCTCATCGGTACCGAGCGCCGCACGCGCGTCGATTGGAAGGTGTTGCCGCGCACCGAGGATGACGTCGATCTCGCGGACATCAAAACCAAGGTGCTGAAGTACGTCAGCGACATCAACCGAACGGTGTTTGCCCGGTCCCGGGCCTTTGCCGATGCCATCAAGGGCGGTGTGGGCTGGCTCGATGACGGCGCGCGGGATGACCCGACCAAGGACGTGCTGTACTCGATGTACCAGGACTGGCGCAATGTCCTTTGGGACAGCGACGCCTACGAGCCCGATCTGAGCGACTGCCGCTACCTGTTCCGCTGGCGCTGGGTGGATGAAGACATCGCCGTGATGATGTTCCCGGATCGGGCCAACCGCATCCGCGCGGCCGTCGAGGAGGCGTCCCAGCGCACCGGCGGCGCGTTCGAGGAGGAATCTTGGTACGACTCCATCGACCCCTTCGGTGGGCAAAACCGATCTGGCGTGATCTACGCCCACGGATCCGGGATGATGGTCGACGCCAAGCGCCGTAAGGTCCGGCTGATCGAGGCTCAGTACCGCATCCCGACCAACGTCAAGGTGGTGGACTCAGGGCCGATGCAAGGCCTGGTTTTCGACGAGCGCGACCAGGTGATGGTGCAGAACGTGGTGGCCAGCGGCTCCAAGCTGGTCGACAAGCTCATGATGCGCATGCACATTGCCGTCTTCACCGAGACGGACATGCTGCACTTCGGGCCGAGCATCTATCGGCACAACGACTTCAGCCTGACACCTGTGTGGTGCTACCGCCGGGGCCGCGATCGCTTGCCCTATGGCGCAATCCGCCGCGTGCGGGACGTGCAGCAGGATCTGAACAAGCGCGCATCCAAGGCGCTGTTCTTGCTCAACTCCAACCAGATCATTGCCGACGAGGGCGCCGTCGAGGATTGGGATGTGGCCCGCGATGAGGCCGACCGTCCCGATGGGGTGATCATCAAGAAGCCCGGCCGCGAGTTCCTGATTCGGCGCGACACAGACGGCGCAACAGGCCAGATCTCGATGATGAGCCTGGATGCGCAGTCCATCCAGAAGTCAGCCGGCGTGGCCGACGAGAACCTGGGGCGCCAGACCAACGCGGTCAGCGGCGAAGCCATCAAGGCCCGCCAGATTCAGGGTAGCGTCGTCACGACGGAGCCTTTCGACAATCTGCGCCTGGCCACCCAGGTTCAGGGGCAAAAGCAAGTCTCCCTGACCGAGCAGTTCTACACGACCCCAAAGGTGATCCGCCTGGTTGGTCACAAGGGCGCGCTGGAGTGGGTCAAGGTCAACCAGCCAGAGGCCGCGGCCGATGGATCGGTGAGGTTCCTCAACGACATCACGGCCAGCATGGCCGACTTCATTGTGTCGGAGCAGGACTACGCCGGCACCTTGCGCCAGGTGATGTTCGACAGCCTCAACAACATCGCCGGCCGACTGCCGCCTGATGTGGCGCTGAAGCTGATGACCATGGCCTTCGAGTTCTCGGATCTTCCCAACAAGGACGAGATTGCCGAACAGTTCCGCAAGCTGACCGGCGAACGCGACCCGAACAAGCCCGTGACACCCGAGGAGCAGGAACAGCTAGATCAGCAGGCCGCCATGCAGGCCGAAGCCCTGCAAATGCAGCGCGAACAGGCGATGACCGCCCTGGAGGAACAAAAGGCCAAGGTGCGAGAGATCAACGCACGGGCCGCCAAGCTGGAGGCCGACGCCGCTGCAGCCGGCAGTCCCCAGGGCATGGACATGCAGACCATGGCCGCCACGTCTGCCGAGATCGAGCGTCTGAGCGCCGATCTTGCCAAGGCGCAAAGCCAACTGGCCAACGATACCCTCAAGCTCAACAAGGACGCCGACGTGCGTCTGGAGGTTGCACGCATCGATGCCGCCAGCCGCGAACGTGTGGCCGAGATCCAGGCCGCCAGCAATGAGCGCCTGGCTGCCATCGAGGCACGCCTGGCCAAGGCGCAGGAGGGTCGCAACGTGCCAAGCATGGCAGATTCCGCCACGTCAAAACAGGAGTGATCCACCATGGCCAAGAGCAAAGCCGGCAACGCAATTGCCATCAGTGACGACGACCGCTGGAAGGTCGAGCGCGACCTGGAGTACCTGATGGAGGCCGAGAAGATCAAGGCCGACCCGAAGCGCCTGGCGAAGGCCCAGGCCTTGGCCAAGGAAAAGATGATGGCCGTTGCCAAGGTGGCGGCCGATCCGGATTGAGCAGTTTCCCCCACCACCCCCGCAAGGAGATCAGCGCATGAGTGCTACCGACAACAACGACCAGGCCATGCTCGACACCCTCACCCCCGAGGAGCGAGCAGCAATTTCCGAGGTCGACGCCGAAGAACAAGCAGCCCTGGAGCGGATCGCTTCCGGTGCAGCCCCGTCCGCCGACGACAACGATGATGACGGCGATGACGCTGCCGCTGCAGGATCTGCCGCGCCCGCTCCCGCATCGCAAGCCGCGGACGGCGCCGCAGCGCAGCCGGCTACCGCACCTGCCGCACCGGCTGTTGCTGATGATGCGGCTACCCAGGGCAAGCCCGTCACCTACAAAGCCGATCTGCCCGCAGACTTCGCCGACAAGAAGGCCGATGTCGAACGTCGATCGGCGGAACTGCGCGAGAAGTTCAAAGCCGGCGAGATCGAGCTGGACGACTACGAGGCGCAGCAGGAACAGATCCGCCAGGAGCGAGACGGTCTGCGCACCTTGGAGCTCAAGGCCGAGATCTCCAAGGAAATGAATCAGCAGACGATCGAGCAGCAGTGGCACGCCGCGATTGATCGTCAGATTGCCGCGGCGGCCAAGCCGGAGCATGGCGGCATCGACTATCGGACCGACACCGAGAAGATGAACGACCTGGACGGGTTTGTTCGTCAGCTTGGCGCGCGTGCCGAGAACGCTGACAAGTCCATGGACTGGTTCCTGCAAGAAGCGCACCGCCGAGTGCTGGCCCTGCACGGCATCAGCACGCAAAAGCCGCCAGCCAGCGCACCTGCCGCAGATCCGGTCAAGGACGCGGTGAGCAGGCGCACACCGCCGGTTGCCGCCGTGGCCCCCAGCGTGGCCCACGTGCCCGGGTCCGATGGCCCTGGCGACATTGCCGGTGACGAGTTCGCCGACCTGGACCGCCTGGAAGGCGTTGAGCTGGAGGCCGCCCTGGCGCGCCTTTCTCCGGCGCAGCGCGAGAAGTACGCCGCGGGGGTCTGATGAGCGAAGCGGCGTCACGACTGACGATCGATGTGGAGCCCGGCGACTGCCTCATGCTGGGCGATGGCATTCGCATCGAGATCCAACACAAGACCGGCCGCCTGGCCCGCCTGGTTGTCGTGGCGCCGCGCACCGTCAAAGTTCAACGAGAGAGGGCGCGGGACAGAGAGCCCGCACGAAACGCCACAGAGGCCCACGCATAACTGCGTGAATCTCGTGGTGAGCATGCAAGAGTTCGTGACAAGCATGGTTCTATAGAGCCTGCTTATTTCAAGCTGTCGAGCGCAGGAGTGCTCTTTCAGGTCAAAACCTTTAGGAGTAACACATGGCTCGCACAATCATTGGCGTTAACGACCCCAAAGCGGTCAAGCGCTGGTCCGGTCTGCTGGCGCTGGATGCCAGCCAGAAGTCCTACTTCAACAGCCGCTTCATGGCGCGTGGCGCCGAAGCCGAGGTTCCGCTGCAGATCCTGACCGATCTGGAGTCGGATGCCGGCGAAGCGATCAGCTACGACCTGCTGGCCGAGCTGAAGATGGCCCCCGTCGAAGGCGAGGACACCCTGGAAGGCAAGGAGGAGCAACAGCGCTTCTACACCGACCAGGTGTATATCGACCAGGCACGCTGCGGCGTGAACACTGGCGGCCGCATGACCCGCAAGCGCACGCTGCACGATCTGCGTGCCAAGGCCAAGCGCCAGCAGTCGAGCTGGTGGGCCCGCCTGCAGGATGAGCTGTCGTTCATCTACCTGTCGGGCGCCCGTGGCGTGAACGCCAACTTCCTGCTGCCGACTACCTACGCTGGCCGTGCCAACAACGCGCTGACCGCCCCCGATTCGGCCCACGTGCTGTACGGCAACGACGCCACCGCGTTCAACAACATCGACGCCAACGACAAGTTCGACTTGCGTCTGATCGATCGCGCCAAGACCCGCGCTGACAGCCAGGGCGGCGGTGCCACCGACATCCCGGTGCTGCAGCCTTGCAAGATCGACGGCAACGAGACGTTCGTCTGCGTGATGCACACGTTCCAGGAAGACGACCTTCGCTCGAACACGAACACCGGTCAGTGGCTGGACATCCAGAAGGCTGCCGCCGGCGCCGAAGGCCGCAACTCGCCGCTGTTCAAGGGCTCGCTGGGCATGTACCGCGGCGTGATCCTGCACAGCCACCGCAACGTGATCCGCTTCAACAACGCGGGATCCGGCGCCAACGTCGAAGCTGCCCGCGCACTGTTCATGGGCGCCCAGGCTGCCGTTGTTGCCTACGGTTCGCCCGGTACCAATCTGCGCTACGACTGGCACGAGGAAACCCGTGACAACGGCGACAAGGTGGTGATCACGACCAGCTCCATCTTCGGCATGAAGAAGGTGCGCTTCGAGACGCCGGCCGGCTTCCAGGACTTCGGTCTGTTCTCGCTGGATACGGCCTGCGCTGCACGCTGATCCAGAGCCTGCCACCAAGATTTAGGAGAGAGAAATGGCTTTCACCAATCGCAACGACCAACTGGCAGGCCGCTCGCCTGCCGTGACGCCCGCGGGCGCCGAGATCGTCGCCCAGCGCAGCACCATCGCTTTGGTGGCCGCCGACCTGGACGCCAACGACACCGGTGCTGTGGCCATCCTGCCGGCCGGCTGTGTGCTGACCGGGATCATCTACGACTCGGACGACCTGGACACCAATGCCAGCCCCACCATCACCGCCTCGGTGGGCCTGGTCAATGCCGGCGAAACCGATCTGTCGACCGTGCTGGCTGCTGGTGTGACCGCCAGCCGCGATGGCACGGCCGCGCATCTGGTGACCAAGGAAATGGTGGCTCTGGCCCCCGCCGCCGTCGACCGTGTGATCGGCATCAAGTTCACCGCAGCCGCCGCAACCAAGGCGGCCGGCACGGTGGGCCTGACCCTGATGTATCGCGCGGCCTGATCGGCTGAGTTGTCTCCTTGATCGGCGTCCCGCGCCATCGGGTTTAGAAGGGGGCCGGCATGCGCCCCCTTCTTTTTTCTGGAGTGAAACATGAAGCTGCAAACCTCGATCAAACCCCGGCGCGATGGCACCGTCAAGCTGGCCGGCCTCAACGGCAAGACCTACGAGTTCAAGCCCGACGAGCAGGGTGACATGGTGTGCGAAGTCGATGACGACGCGACTGTGGTGCACGTTCTGCAGGCCCAGGGCGACTACTTCTGGCCAGCGGACGAGGAAGGCATGACCAAGGCCGAGGCCTTGATCGATGCAGCCACCGGCGACGATGACGATGACGACATCGAGGACGATGGCCAGGACAACGGCAACCCCAGCGGTTTGCCCGTCGAGGCCAACACCCCGCCTGTGACCGCGCCCGGCAAGGCACCGCGCAAGACCGGTGGGCGCAAGAAGGCCGGCACCCCGCCTGCAGCCTGATGGGGTGACCGATGGCCGAGTGGTCTGCTTTTCATTCGCGCTTGTTGCCCAGGGTCATTGGCTGTCCTGTTCCGGTGGCCAATGCTGAGCTGCGCAACTCGGCCGAGGAGTTTTTCTCCAAGACCCGAGCCTGGCGCGAGTGGCTGGAGCCGCTTCAGATCTACAGCGACGAGGTGCGCGATCTGGATATGGATGTTCCGGCCGGGGCATACGTCATCAGGGTGGAGGCGGCAACGAAAGACGGCTCGCCGCTGCCTGTCGACGGAGCCATGACGTTGAGTGCGGATCCGATGCGTCACCCGAGTGGTGACGGGGTGTCCTCGACCGACCGGCGCGTCCTCATGCTGTCTCGTTCGTTTCCGCAGGGCACGAGGATTCAGGTGCAGGCCTCGCTGGCGCCCACCGAGGATGCCATCGGTCTACCTGATCACCTAACGCAGCAATACGCCAGCGCGATCGTTGCAGGCGCGTTGCATCGGATCCGATCGCTGCCGAACCAGGTGTTCACGGATGATGCCCGATCGGCCTTGGATCTTGCTTTCTTTGAGCGTGAAATCTCTCGCGTCTCTGCCCTGGTGTTCCGCTCGCACACCAACACGGTACCGCGCTCGCGCGTGAAATGGTGCTGACATGACCATCGCCGCCCGAACGATCATCGAGAACTGCCAAGAAGCACTGCATGACAAGGCAGGCGTTCGCTCGCCAGCATCAGCGCTGGTGCGCCACCTGAACAAGGCGCAGCGCTGGATGCAGAAGGCAAGGCCCGACACGACGGCCATGTCAATGGAGTGGCCACTTGTAGCTGGCTTCCGTCAGGAGCTACCCGCCTACGCCGCCTCGCTGATCGACATCACGGCCAACGTGACAGGCAAGCGCTCGCGCATCACCAAGGCGGATTTGCCGCTGATGGACGCCGCTTTGCCCAACTGGCGCAGCCTTTCTGGCAAGACCGAGGTGGTGCACTTCATGTACGACTTGCGCGTGCCGCGCCAGGTGCTGGTCTATCCGCCTGCCGCTGCGGGCGCGGTGGTGGATCTGGAGTACAGCCGGTACCCGCAGGACGTGCCGGCACCTACGGGCGACGGCAAGGCCTTCAGTACCGTCATTGGCGACATCAGTGTGGCCGACAAGTGGCAGACCGCCCTGGAGGCGTTGATCCTGCACTACGCCTACGCCAAGGACCTGGAGGGCGCCGGCAACACTGCAATTTCTGTCGGCTACCTGCAGCAGGCAGCCCAAGAACTTGGCCTGGAACTGCAGGCCGCAACCACTGTCGAGCCCAAGGTGTAACCCATGGCCCAGAAGTTCAAGAACAACGCCCGCAGTGTGCTGGCATCCGCGATCACCGCTCTTGACACCACGATCACGCTTTCCGCTGGCGATGGCGACCTGTTTCCGATTGCTGACGTGGGTGCCGGTGTGCTCGGGACTGCTCCTGGAGACTGGTTCAAGGCAACTCTGACGAACATGACGGACCCGCTGAACCCTCCCGTTGAGGTGTTCACCGAGATCGTTGCGGTGCGGACGCGAACGGCTGGAAGTGCCATTCTGGCCAACGTGATCCGTGGTTACGAGACGGACGGATCGGGCGCAGCTCGGGCATGGGACGCGGGCACCCCTATCCGGATCTGCCTGACCGCAGGCGATGTCCTCAACGCGTTCGACGCCGCTGCTCGCGAGTGGAACACCGTCCCCGTCCAGCCGGTGACGCCTGGACGTTCGCTTTCTCGCGCCGACCTCGGCAAGTGCGTCCCAGCAACTGGCGCGATCACCCTGCCCGCAGGGGAGTTCGTCAAGGACGACATCGTGGTGGTCTACAACGACAGCGCTGCCAGCATCGTAATCAACAAGGGTGAGGGAGTCACCCTTTGGTGGGTAGGCGCGGCCAACGCAAACAGAACGCTGCAGCCGCGGGGCCTGTGCTCGATCTACTGCATCCGTGAAAACGAGTTCGTGATCACCGGGCAAGGGGTCGGCTGATGGCGGGCGTGCATTGCATCGTCCTCGGTGGTGGCGGATCTCCGTTCATGGATGCGGTCGGCGGAGTCATCACAACCTACACAGACGCGGATGGACGTGTTTGGCGGGTTCACACGTTCAATGAGAACGGAACCTTTGAGGTCAAGAACCCTGGATCTCCCGGCCTCAACACACTGCGCCGTCTGGTCGTTGCTGGTGGCGGCGGCGGAACAGTGGGCACCGGTGGGGGTGCGGGCGGTGGTGAGGTCATTGAGGACACAACGACTGCCTTGGCTGGCTCGTATCCGATCGTGGTTGGAGACGGCGGGAATGTTGCGTCCAACGGCCAGCCCAGCTCAGCTCTCGGCATTACTGCAGCCGGCGGCCCCCGCGGCGGCTTCGGGGAAGACAACGGCGTCAACGGGCCCACCGGATCGGGAGCTGGCGGCATCTTCAACTTGCCTCAACCGGCACGCTCTGGCGGTACGCCGACGACCGGCTTCCGAGGCGGCAATCGTGGTGGATCTACGACCGGCCGCACCGGTGGTGCCGGCGGCGGCGGTATGGGCGGACCTGGCCAGGACGTTCCTGGGGACGTTCGGTCCGGTGGTGCAGGCGGGCCCGGCAAGCCCACCAACATTCGAGGAACCACAGAGCGCTTCGGTGCTGGCGGCGGAGGCTCTGGCGCGGCCGGCGGTGTTGGCGGCCCAGGGGGTATTGGCGGGGGTGGTGCTGGCGGCTCTGAAAGCAGGGTGCCCGCTGGCAATGGTGCACCCAACTCCGGATCCGGCGGCGGCTCCGCTGGTGGTCCTGATCCCGTTGCCGGCTGGGGCGGCAAGGGCGTTGTGATTCTCTCCTACAGGATTCAGTGACATGGGACTCCAAACCTGCGCAGTTACGTGCGTGATGCATGGCCAGGACGGGCAGCCGGAAGCCGGAGCCACGTTCGAGGCCAAGCTCAACCGCTTCGAGATCTATCAGGGCTATGTTGTCCCTGAAGTGGTTCGAGGCACCGCTGATGAAAACGGCGTGTGTGTGCTGAACCTGTGGCCAAACCAGCTTGGGGCCACCGAGTCACTGTATGACGTGAAGATGCGGAGCACCTCCGGGCGCTCGTTGACGGTCCAGGCTGTCGTGCCATCCGAACTCACGGCCAATCTGCACGAGATCTCGCTGCTGCCGCCATTTCCCGGCAAGCTCGACGGCCAGGTGCAGCTCGAATCGGCCATCGAGGCCAGCCAGGTCGCGCTCGCCGCTCGTGACGCCACCATCGTAGCCCGGGATGCAACATTGGTCGCTGCTACCGAGGCTGACGCAGATCGCGTGTCTGCCGAGACCGCGGCGACCACTGCGACGACCCAGGCCGGCATATCGACGACCAAAGCTGCCGAAGCTGCCGGGCACGAGGCCGCATCTCTTTCTTCGAAGAATGCAGCGGAGCTGGCCAGGGACCAAGCTCAAGCCGCGAAAGTAGATGCTGAGTCTGCACGAGACACCGCTCAAACGGCGAAAGGCGGCGCGGAAGCAGCCGCCGCCACCGCAACATCCCAGGCCTCAGCCGCTGGCGCGCACGCAGCCAACGCCAACGATGACCGCATTGCCGCGGAGACGGCGCGCTCCGCAGCCGAAACTGCACGAAACGACGCACTCAGTCACAAAGGGTCCGCAGAAGCGGCCGCGTCGACGGCGACCACCCAGGCAGGTATCGCCACCACCAAGGCCGCCGAGGCTTCAGCAGCCCGAGACGAAGCGGTTGGTGCTACGCCGTTTCCGTCCGGCACGAAGATGCTTTTCGCCCAGTCCACCGCCCCCGTGGGCTGGACCAAAGACACGACCCACGACAACAAGGCCCTCCGGGTGGTCACAGGGTCGGCAAGCTCTGGCGGTACGGTGGCCTTTACGGACGCCTTCAAGAGCCATGCGGTGGCTGGAACTGTGGGGATGACAACCCTGACGGTTGCCCAGATGCCCAACCACAACCACCAACTAGGCCACGGAACTCAAAACGGCCCCGGCGGTAGCGGGTGGAACTGGAAGTCTCAGAACGCGGGGGCAGTCGATTGGACCTATGGGACTGGAGGGAACGAGGGCCACAACCACACTTTCACAGGAACCGCCATCAACCTTGCCGTCCAGTACGTGGACGTGATCATCGCCACCAAGGATTGATCATGAATCTGAAGATCGAACCGAAAAGCAATTGTCCTCTCGACGGGTTCAGGCCCTGCAGACAGCTTGAGTGCGGCTGGTTCACTCAGGTCAGAGGTACCAACCCGAACACTGGAGAGGAAGTCGATAGCTGGGGCTGCGCTGTGACGTGGCTGCCAATGCTGCTGATCGAAAACGCCCAACAAAGCCGCCAGACAGGCGCGGCCGTGGAGTCGTTCCGCAACGAGATGGTATCCGGCAACGAGCGTACCGCACAAGCACTGCTGGCAGCAGCCAATCAACAGAGGATTGAACGATGAACGTGGTGATCATTCCTTCAGATGGTTTTGTTTCTGTCAATGGTCGCAGCTTCAGCGGCTTGGATTTATCGTGGATCGCTCCAGAGGTTCACGCGGTCAACTGGATCGACGTTGCCGGAGAAGTTCAGATTGTTGACCCCATCACGCATATGGCGGTGCGCAACGAAGAAATCACGGATCTGGCGACTTTTCAAATGGCGCTGGATCAGTGGGAAGCGGCGCGAGTCATCGCTGATACGCCACCCTCATTGCCAGAGCGTCGAGCGACCCGTTGGGAGCAGGCCAAGGCCGAGCGGTCGCGCCGCGAGTATGGCGGCGTACAGGCGGCAGGGCACTGGTTCCAGACCGACCCGGAAAGCCAGCTCAAGCTCATGCGACTGGACATGAAGGCTGATGCTGTGCTCGCTTCTGGTGGTGCCGCCACTGATGTCTTGACCATCCTCGGTCAGCCGGTTGGCTGGAAGACCTACGACAACGGCGTCGTGCCGATGACGGCCGGCTTGGCCAAAGAAATCGCCACGGCGATCGAGGCGCAGAGCGCACTTTCCTACGCCAGGGGGCAGGCCCTTTATGCCCAGATCATGACCTCCGAGGACCCCGAGGCCATCGACATCACCACTGGCTGGCCGCCGACCTATGGAGGTTGAACATGCTCGTTGCGCTCTATCACGGCGACCACAAGAAGGACGGCCTCAAGGCCCGCTTGGGATACGCCCTGATCAGGCTTGGTCAGATCGCCGAGGTCTATGGGAACTACACCCACTGTGAAGCAATTTTGGGGGGCACATGGAGATCGGCCGAGATCGCGTCTGCCTCTGTCCGTGATGGCAACCAGGTGCGGGTGCGCACCACTGAGCTCAACCCCGGGCACTGGACGATCCTGGATGTGCCCTCATCCGACGTGAATACGTGCCGAGCATGGTTCACTGCGCGCCAGGGTGTCACGTACTCCATGGTTGGCGCTGTGTCGTCTGCTTTGTGGTTTGCCCGGTTTCTGCTGCACCTGAAGGGTGTACGGATTGCGGGCTTGGGTTACTGGTGCAGTCGGGCTGTGGCTGAGTCGATGGGCCTGTCTGGATCCGAGGACATGAGCGTCGCCGAATTCGTCTCTGTCATTTGGAACCTACCCGGAACGCGAGACGTGACACGTGAGTTTTTCCAACAAAACACCTGACAGAGGAACGAACGTGCCGGACATCACCACCGACTTGCTTAACCAGCGATTGAGCATGCTTCATGAAGACGTGGGAGAGATGAAGACCGTCCTCAGGGAGTTGACCAGCGCAGTCAACAAGTTGGCCCTGGTGGAGCAACAGCAGGGGCAAATGGCGCAGGCGATCGAGCGCGCGTTCGGGACCATCGAGAAGATCGAGAACCGGGTGACGGAGATCGAGAGGCGGCTGCCCGAGGTCACGCGCACATCGATCTGGGTCGACCGCGGTGTTTGGGCTGCAGCCGCGGCATCGCTGATGTTCTTGGCAAAAAAAAGCGGCCTGCTGTAACAGGCAGACACAACCATGGACCTGATCAAGCGCGTCACCAACATGCGATTCACCGCCTTCCTGGTGGTGTGCGCTGAGGCCGGGGTGCTTGCCTGGGTAGACAAGCTCGACAGCGACGACCTGCAGCTCGTTCTGATCGCTGCCATCGTGGCATTCATCGGCGCCCAGGCCTGGGAGAAGGTAAAGGGCGTCTCAACCGAAGGGGTGTGACATGCGATTTCGACACTGGTTCATGGGGCTTGGATCGTTCGCCATCCTGGCAACCTTGTTCTTCACCGACCCGGACAAGGGCCTGATGACCGGCATGCTTGTCATGTCGTTGGCTGTACCAGTCCTTGCCGTGGCGTTTGCCCACCTGGCGCGCAAGGGGCTTTTCGATTACCTGGATCTGCAGCGGGTTTCCCGCCGGGCTCAGGACTCGTCAGTGGGGGCTGGCCTGGTGTTCCTGGGGGTTTGCATGGTGCTTTCAGCCCTGCTGGGCCTTTTCGGGCGATCAGCCAATGCTGCCGAGTTACCGCCGCGCGCCGAGCAGTATCTGCCGATCTTGTCGGCCGAGATTGATGCCCGGTGGCCGAACGTGCCTCAACGCTCGTACCTGGCTGGCCTGGTTCACCACGAGTCGGGGTGCCCGGCGCTGAAGTCCAAGTGCTGGAATCCCAAGTCCCAGCTCAAGACGCATCGGGAGGAGGGAGCCGGCCTTGGCCAGCTCACCCGGGCGTGGCGCCAAGACGGATCTCTGCGCTTCGACGCCCTGGTTGAAATGCGGGCGCAGCACCCAGCGCTTCGTGATCTGGACTGGTCGAACGTCTATCACCGTCCGGACCTGCAGTTGCGCGCTGTGGTTCTCAAGGTGCGCGGCGACTTCTCGGCTCTGGCGGCGGTGACCGATCGCCAGGAGCGTCTGCGCTTCGCTGATGCCGCCTACAACGGCGGCCTGGGCGGCGTGCACAAGGAGCGCAGAGCGTGCGGCCTGCAGCCGGGGTGCGATCCCCAGCGATGGCATGGCCATGTGGAGCGAATATGCCTGAAGTCCAGGGCCCCGCTGTATGGCAACCGATCCGCCTGCGACATCAACCGGCACCACGTCGTTGTGGTGTTCAAGGATGCCAAGCTGTACGAGGGGAGGGTGTGATGTACGAACGTGAATCCATCTGGTTCATGCAAGGCATGGGCGGCGCGGTGATCGTAGGCGCTGCCATCGGCCTTGCCATCCTTTGCCTGCTTGGCCTGGCGGTTGCGGTGGCCTGGTGATGAAAGACATCCTCGCCCTCATGAACCCCACCCGCTGGGCGATTCTCGCCGGGGCTGTACTGGCGCTGGCTGCCGCGGTGGGCGGCGCCCTGGCTTACACCCACGGTGCCGGCAAAGACGCCGGACGCGCCGAGGTTCAGGCTGCATGGAATGCGGAAAAGCTGCAGCAAGCGCAGGCCGAGATCCGCACAGCCCTGCTGCGCGCCGAGCGCGTGGCCACCTTGTCGAACGAACTCATGGAGGCCCAAAGTGCCCACGCCAAAACCATCAAAGACCTGGCCAATGCTCGTGCTGGTGCTCATGCTCGCGGTCAGCGGGTGCGTGACGCAGCCGGCGGCACCGAGATCGACCAGCGAATCGGCGCTGCCGAGTGCACAGTCGCGCGTGCCTTTGCCGCCGGATCCTTCAGAGCAGCAGCGTCGTGTCGAGACCATCTTGCAGAAATTGGACTCGGATCTGGAGGCCTTGTTGAATCTGCTGCCAGCGCCCACTACGAGCACCGCCGCGCCGAAGCGCTGAGGCAGTTCGTCATGCCGCGTTCACCCTTCAAACCAGCCAACCAGGAGTAATCCATGAAGCGAATACTGACCCTCATCACGGCCATGTTCATGGCAGTCGTCATGGCCGCCTGCGTATCCCCTCCCACAGCCAGCATCACCAACGGCCGTATCAGCAACATCACCAGCGCAGAGGCGACCACGCTGATGAAGCGTCAGCAGCGCCACGAGAAAGTGCAGACCGTCATGAACAACCAGAAGCCCATCGTCAAGCTGGTGGCCCAGAAGGGACAGCCGATCACCATCCAGGCGGAGAGCTTCGAGGTGTTCGTGCCGCTCAACGAAGAACTGCTGCTGGCCGAGGAAGCCGATGCGGTATCCGAGAACATCCAGATGGCACGCGAGATCCGCGGCATCGGACGCGAGACAGTGGTCCCGATCGCCATTGGTGGCATGGCGCTGTCCGATCGCAACAACGCCCGCACGGCTGCAGCCCGTCAGGCGGAGGCGGAAGCCGATGCGGCCGTGAAGATGGAGACCCTTCGAAGCGCCGAGCGACAGACCATGATCGACAAGGCTACCCGTGATCCGATCATCCTGACCCTGCCAGTCGGCGGCAGCGCTGGAGTCCTTAGCCTCGACTGATGCCATGGCTGCAATTCACATCAAAGACATCCGCGGGCAGGTCCCTCGCTTGAGCGAGCGCCTGCTTCTGCCCAACTTCGCCCAGCGGGCGGTGAATTGCAAGATCACGAGCGGTGCGCTCGATCCCATTGCGGGGCTTGAGACGACGATTGACATCGGGCGGCAGATCTCGACATTCTTCCGCTATCGGCACATCACCGACGACGGCATTCAGGACAATTGGCTCACCTTTTCCGAAGACGTCGACCTGGTGCTTTCTCCGCTTGCGAACGACGAAAAAGGCCGGTTCTATTGGTCGTCGGATCAGTTTGAACCTCGGATGTCGACGTTCGACCTGGCCATCGACACGCTGCCTTATCCAACTGCATGGTTTGCACTTGGCTTGCCCCTGCCAACGCAGAAGCCCGGGCTTACTGTCTCTGGTGGAGCTGCACCCACCGAGTCTCGCGCCTATGCGTACACCTACGTAGATGCTCTTGGCGCTGAGTCTGGCCCATCACCTGCATCTGACGTGGTAACCGGCAATGCCAACGGGACTTGGGCTTTGACGAACTTGCAGGCCGCGCCCCCGAATTCGGGCACGGTGACGGCGGTATCGGCTCTGTCATCCGGGAGGCTTCGGCTGACCTTGAACACCGTGTTTGGGATAGCCAAGCACCAGACGCTGAAGCTGTCCATTGACGGAGTGGTGGAGTCCCACCGGCTGGTTGATGTGATCGCCGCGTCGAACCAGGTTGAGATCGTTCGCGGCCCATGGTCGGTTGGCGCTTCTGTGACGTGGGAACGAGCGGCCCCGTACAACACGTCGGGGATGAAGAAGCGGATTTACCGAACCGCAGGGACTGCTGGCACATTTCTGTTTGTTGCCGAGATCCCGGCCGCTGACGCCACTTACAACGACACCATCGCGGGCACCGCTTTGGGCGGGGCGATGGAAACCATCGGTGGGCTTCCCCCTCCGGCGAACCTGAAAAGCCTCGGCGTGCTGCCCAACGGGTGTCTGTTCGGCATTGCCGACAATGAGCTGTGTCTGTCGGCGCCCTACCTGCCGTACTCTTGGCCAGCATCAAACAGGTACGCATTTTCTGGCCGAGGGGTTCACGCGGCCGACGCTGGTGATTCGATCATTGTCCTGACCGAGAGCTTCCCGATCATGTTCACGGGCACGGACCCCGAGAGCATGAGCCCGACGGTGCTGCAGACCTATGCGCCGTGCGTGAGCAAGCGCGGCGCGGCCAACGTCGGCGGCGGCGTGCTCTATCCGTCGCATGACGGCCTTTGGCTGGCTGCCCCTGGGGACAACCGAAACCTGACGGCCAGGCTCTACCGAAAAGACGAATGGAAGGCTTTGAATCCCGCCTCGTTCGTGGGCGTGTTCCACGACAGCAAGTACATGGCCGTTCACCAGACTGTGGACGGTCGCCGGATGATCTCGTTCGATGCAACGGAGCCAGATAGCGACGTTCGAATCACCGAGTGGGCTGATGCTCTGCTGCGCAATGAGCTCGACGGAGAGTTGTACCTGGCCAAGGGATCCAAGATATTTCGCTGGGATGCTGATCAGGCCAATCCGATGTTCACGGATTGGATCAGCCCGGTGCTTCAACTTGGCAAACCCCTGAACTTCTCGGTTGCGCAAGTGCATGCCAATTACAGCGAGCAGCCACCGGACCCGACTACCGAGGTGGACAACAATGCGTTGCTCCTGGCCGAAGGTGCTGATTCTGTTGGCGGTCACGTCCTCTCGTTCGGGTTTCTGGATGTCGAGATCAATGGCAGCAACCTAACTCCAATTCCGCGGAGAACCCAGAAGAAGGTTCAATTCACGCTGTACGAGAAAGGCAAGGCCATTTACACCCAGGAGGTCCCCAACGAAACGCCGTTCCCGCTGCCTGACGGATTCAAACAGGAAACCGTATCGATCGGGATTTCAGGCAGCGTCAGGATTCACAACGTCACCATCGCGCAGTCGATGGATGAATTGGCTCAGTTCTCGGCATGAAGCAGTCGATCCCAGCGGTTCGCACTGGTCAGCATTCACTTGATCAGGCGCTGAGTGCGGTCAAGCAGAATTTAGACCAGATCACCGGGCAGGCCCGGGGATTTGAAAAGCTAGCGCCACTGCCCAGCAACGCTACCTTGTCCCAGGTGATTGAGCGCCTGAACGCTATCGCAGAGCGCCTGCAATAGCGCGTGCCAAGCATGGCAGCATGGGCCGCCATGACTGCCCAGGCCATCGAGTACCAGCTTGAACCCGTGCTCGACTTTGTTCGTGCGCGGGTACCTGGCGTGAAGCGGCGGGACCATATGGTCGGGATCGGCTGGCGCAGGCGCGGAGAGTTGGTGGCCGGGGTGATCTTCGAGAACATCGGGCGTCACAACGCCTGGGTGCATGTTGCTGCCGTCGAAGACAAGCGCTGGCTCAACAGGCAGTCTGTTCGCATCCCGTTTCTGTATGCATTCAAGGTTTGCGGCCTGTCTCGGCTGACAGGGTATGTCGAGGCGAGCAATGAGAAATGCCGCACGTTTGCGGAGCACCTTGGGTTTGAGCCCGAGGCGGTTTTATCTGGAGCTGCAGAGGATGGCGGCGACGTTGTGATCTACGTCATGTGGGCGAAAGGATGCCGCTATGTTGATTCGCAGTAAGCACGAGGGGTATTGGGGTGACGGCATTCGGCTGTACCTTGGTGGCGGCGGGAACTCAACGCCTCCACCGGACCCGCGCCTGGTTGATGCTCAGATCAATTCGCTGAACATTCAGGCCGATGCCGCAAAGTCGATCATGGCGAATGCCAACGCCCTGGCCCCCCTGCAGCAGCAGCAGATGCAGTTTGGGCTCATGGCGGCAAGAACCGCCTATGCAGACTCGCGAGAAGATCGCCGGTACATGCTGGAGCGCCGTGGGCAGCTCACCACCCAGCAAAACCGGATGATCAAGGAGGCCGACGAGTTCAACCTGCCCGGCCGGCAGGAGGAGCTGGCCAGCAAGGCGATGGCCGACGTTGAGACGGCTGCCGCAAGCGCTGACCAGGATCGTGTCCGTAGTCTCACCCGCATGGGCGTCAACCCCAATTCCACGCGGTTTGGCGTGGATGCCAATGCTGCAAGCCTGGCAAAGGCCGGTATCAAGGCTGCATCCGGAAACGATGCCCGAGAAGCTGCCCGGTGGGAAGGGCGCGCGCTGACCGATCGTGCTGCGAACTCTTTGTCGGGCTACCCGGCGATGGCCATGCAGACGACCCAGAACAGTCTGACAAACGGTACCGCGGGCGTGACCGTAGTCAACCAGGGTGTGGCGGGCATGAACAGTAGCTACTCGGCCGCCGCTGGCGCTGCCAGTGGTTCTGGTTCGACGGCAGCCCAGCTCTACGGCACCCAGGCGGGCATCTACAACAACGCTCGCAATGCCGCAGCCCAAGAAGAAGCCGGCATGTGGGGTGCTGTTGGTACCGGTGTCGGTATTTATGCATCCATCGCAATTTGATGAGGATCTGATGCGACAACTTGAGTCTGCCACCGATGCGTTGATGGCCAAGGGCATGACGGTGTTCAATGGCGCGCTTCTGGAGCCCAGCGAGTACGGGCACGTCCGGCGGCTGCTGCAGCTCATGGATCCGCCGGCAGGTGCTGTGGTGCTTGACGCGGGGTGCGGTGTTGGTGCGGTGGCCACATTGATGGGGGCGGAGCGCCCAGACCTGGAGTTCATCCTGGTCAACAACAACGAGCACCAAGCCGAGATCTGCAAGGCCTCAGGCCTCAACGTGCATTTGGCCGACTTTAATCACCTGCCGATAGCCGATGGGACTGTTGACGTTGTAATGTTCAACTTCGCCATGTGCCACTCTGCCGACTGGTTCGCTACGATGCGGGAGGTGCGGCGTGTGCTCAAGCCTGGTGGTGTGCTGTTCATCTTCGACTACGTGCGAGCCAGCGGTGACAACCTCGTGATGTGGCATCGCCTGGGGGCGGCGGCGCATACCAATCAGGCGGTGTGCCACTCGGCCGCGTTGGCGGGCTTTCGGTTGCACGAGTCGCTGATTCATGAACCTGCCGTGAACCGGCTTCGCGAAGTGATGGGGCCTGATGTCTTTGATGTCGTGGTCGGGGATGTGTGGCCCGCTACCTGGCGCTTTGTGCGTCAAGAGCAGGGCCTTGATCCTGTGGCTTGGGCCATGAGCAGGCACACCCGAGTCGGGTTTCAGTTTTCCGGTGGGCGCGACTCCACCGCGGCGCTATATCTGCTTCGGCCGTACTGGCATCAGATGACGATCTACCACCTGGACACCGGAGATCAGTTCCCGGCGACCCGTGACGTAGTTGCGCGCGTCGAGGCGGATCTGGCCGCCACCGGCGTGAAGCTGGAGCGCATCGTCTCTGATGTCTCAGCAGTCCGCGAGCAATTCGGCATGCCCTCAGATCTGGTACCGGTCGACAACCATGCATACGTTGGGCGCCACGTGTCCGGGCGTGCACTGCAGATTCAAAGCCGCTACGAATGCTGCGCCCGATCGCTCATGCACCCGATGCACCAGCGCATGATCGCTGACGGAATCACCTTGATCGTGCGCGGCCAGCGCGACGACGAGTTCAACCGTCCACCCTACCGCAGTGGCGACGTTGGGGAGGGCTTCGAGTTCCTGTATCCGATCCAGAGCTGGACAGGAGAACGGGTATCCGCCTACCTGCAGGACGAGGGGCTGCCGCTGGCCGACTATTACGACAGCGGGGCCAGACGCGCACCCGAGTGCATGGGCTGCACGGCCTGGTGGGATGAAGGACGGGCCGCCTACATGCGCCAGAAGCATCCCGCCGAGCATGCTGTTCTGGTGCGCAACCTCGCCGAGATCCGCGCCGAGATCGATCGGCAGTACCAGTTTCTGACCGGAGAAATGCAATGAGCAAGTTCGCAGGCTTTGTCAACGGATTCAGCGGTGGCCTGTCGATCGGCAGCCGGTTGAACTCCATGATGGATCAGGGTGACATCGACGAGATCGCCAGAGCCAACCCAGAGCAGTCAACAGGGTTCACCGCGGATCAGGGCGACGAGTTGCGCCGCGCGGCCGAGTCTGGACAGTACGACATCGGCTGGGACGAATCTTCGAAGTCCTACGTGGTCACGCCCAAGTCCGACCCGTCGATGGCGGCCAAGGTGACGCAGCAGGGGGTGACGGACTTCCTTGGCAAACGCACTGCCGGCACGATGTCTGACACCGATGTGGCCAATGCCCGCCAGCGCGCCATTGCCGGGGTGGTCAGTCGATCTGACCCGGTGCAAGGCTCCCGGATGATGCGCGATGTGATCATGGCCGAGCGCGATGACAAGCGTTTCGGGTGGGAAGAAGCACGCGCAACCCGGGAGATGCGAAAGGGTGCCGAGGAGGATGCCAACGACGCATTCATGAAGACCCTGGAGGGTGAAGTCGGGCAATTCATGCAAGGCCGGCTTGCTGGCCAGGACGGGCAGACGCGGCCGGCCACGGTGGACGACTACCTGGCCGCCAGCCAGTTCAAGGCGGCTAAGCTGATTGAAGCGGGCAAGACCGACGCTGCGCAGGCCATTATCAAGGACTACAACGCGCAGTCGTTCGTCAAGATCCAGCTTGAAACAGCCCAGCGCGACCAGGCGCTGGGGCAAACCATCGCCGCGGTCAATGCGGGCGATCTCGATGCTGCGCGCCAGTTCTACGATCGATTTTTGCCTGACGGTGCAACGGTCACCGGCGTGAGGCAGGGTGCGAACGGCTCCATCGTCGTTGAGCGCCAGTCTGACGGTGGCCAGCCGATGCCGCCCATGACCTTCAAGGATGTGAACCATCTGACATCGTCGCTGGCCGCCCTCAAGGACCCGATGGCCGTCTACAACTGGTCGCAGAACGAGTTCCGCAACGCGTTGGCGCTGCGCCAGGATGCTCGTGCGGAGCGCGCGGAGGGGCGTGCAGCAGCCAGCGCTGGGGCCAGCAAGTCCGAGGAGGCGGCCCGTATAGCAGCGGGAGTTGCCTTGTTCCAGGAGCGCAACCCTGGAGCAACTGCCGCCGAGCTTGAGGCTGTGCGGCGCGGGGTGCTGCCAGCCGTACCCAAGAAGGAAGGCGGCTACAAGGTCGAGGCCGGTGACGTGACTACTCTGCTGGGCACCCCGGCGACGGACGCCAACGGCAACGCCCTGGTGGATCCAATGACCGGGCGCCAGGTGGTCAACCGCAACCCGACCCGGGAGCGCGAGTTCTTCGAGTTCATGCGCAAGAACCAGATCACAGACACCAACGAGGCGTTGCAGAAGTTTCTGGCGCCTACTGGTGGGGCGTCAGGCGGTGGCAAGTCGAGCGGCCGCACGATCTCAAAGGGTCAGGTGGTGGGCGGATACGAATTCCTTGGTGGCAACCCGAATGACGAGAAAAGCTGGCGCAAGGTGTCGGCCGGCAAGGTTCAGTGACCCGGCAAACGTGGCAAGCATGACAGGCTCACACCCCATCGAATGCATGGGGTTAGAGCATGTCCAAACCATGGGAACAAGACTGGTCCGCTGAAACTGCCGACACTGGCGCCAAACCCTGGGAACAGGATTTCGAGACTGAAGGCGGAGCTCAAAAGCCCGCCAAGAAGCAGTCTTTCATTGACGGTATCGCCGAGTTTGGCCTGGACATGGGAAAGCGGGCCGCGGGCGCCGTCGTCTCTGGGGTCGCATCGATCCCCTTGGGCATTGAGAAGGGCGTCAAGTCCCTTGTCCGAAGCTCCGTAGAAGCCTCAGGCGACTCCATGGTGCCGGCGGGTATCTACAACCCGGGCATCGATACTGACGAAACCATCCACGGCCCAGAGACTCAGCGCGACAAGGACGTCCGATTCCTGGCCGCCGAGCGCGCAGCCTCTGGTATTCCGAATCTCCCCGGTGCCCGCTCCCTTGCCAAGGCTGGCCAGGATGGGCGTGAGGCCATCCATGCCACTACCAGCGAAGCGACCCGCCAGGCGGTGGCCGACAGCCAGATCACCGGCAACATCTTCAAGGGTGAGATCGATTTCGGCAAGGATCCGAGTGTCCGCGGCTTTGTGATGCAGGCATCCGATGTGTTCGGGTCCATGCTGCCGGTCGTCGTCGGCTCCTTGTTGACCAAGAGCCCGAACGTCGGCGGCGCGATTGGGGGATCCATGGCCGCGGGCGAAGGTGCAGAGTCCGCCAGCCGCTTCATCGCCGGCAAGACCGATGACGAGCTCATGCAGCAAAGCCCGTTCTTTGCCCGCCTGGTCAACGGTGGGGCGTCCTACGAGGAGGCTCGCCGTCTCACCCTCGACAAGGCCTCGGAGTCTGCTGCGCTTCTTCAGGGCACGGTGGCCTCGGTGGGCGATCGGTTCACCGGCAAGCTGGTCACCGGCAAGCTCGACCCGCTTCTGACCCGTGCCGCAGGCAAGTCGATTGCCGGAAAAACCGCGGCAGGCGCTGTGCTGTCTGGTGCCGAGGAGGGCGTGCAAGAGGTCGGCGAAGGCGTTGCCTCTGATATTGGCGTGGCCAGTGTCGTGCCGACCAAGGAAATCGGCGAAGACTCCGCAGCCAACCTGGTGCTGGGCGCCATGGGCGGCGCGCCAGCCGGCGCTGGCCGCGGCGCGTACAGCGGCATTCGGGACCGCTTTTCAGGGGATCAAGGTGTCACGAACCAAGCGCAAGGATCCGATGGCGCCGTCATCAATGAGGGGGCCATCCCTGAAGCCGGGCAAGATCAAGCGGCAACGCCAGCGCGAACTGATGGAGCCGCCGCCCCCGTTGTATCCGACACGGGACGACCCGATTCCAATGTTCAAGCCGCTGGGGTAGCCACTTCGTCGACTGACGAGGCCGAGCGCGCGCTGCGCAAACCGGTCAACCTGACCGCGCTCGATCGCGCTGACCAGCTTGGTGCCGAGCTGCAGCGCTTGGAAAAGCGCATGACCGAACTGTCGCCGGAAAACGGCTACGGCCCGGCCTTCGACACGGAGCGAAACGACCTGGCGCAGCAAGCCCAGCAGATCCAGGCCGAGCGCGATTCGATCGCCCGGACCTGGCCGACTGCCATCAAAGGGGCGCCGACATCCTTCTCGACGGAGGCCGGCGTCAAGCTGGACGGCGAATACGCCCTCGTCGATGCCGATGACCTGGTGACCTCGCACGACGAGAACCTGCGCCAGAACCCGCTGTTCCCTCCCGAGCTTCAGCCGCGCGACCGATCGCGCCAGGCCAGCGAGTTGCAGGTGTCCAGCATCGTGCAGCGTCTGGATCCCGCGCGTCTCGGTGTTTCCGCCGACGCCGCCACCGGTGCACCGATTGTGGGCGCTGATGGCCTGGTGGAGTCCGGCAACGCCCGGACGATCGCCCTCAAGCGCGTGTACCAGGCTCAAGGCCAAAAAGCTGAGGATTACAAGGCTTGGCTGCGCCAGTCCGCCGCTCAGTTCGGCATCACGCCTGAGGCTGTCGACGGCATGCGCAAGCCAGTGCTGGTGCGGGTTCGCGCCACACCGGTGAACCGGGCAGAGTTTGCTCGCCAGGCCAACCAGTCGACCATCCAGCGCATGAGCCCGAGCGAGCAGGCTTCGGCCGATGCCCGGCGCCTGACCAGCCTGGAGGGCCTGCAGCCCGACGACAACGGCGACTTCAGCACCAGCTACGACTTCATCCGCCAGTTCATGGCAACCCTGCCGATCACCGAGCAGTCGGACATGATCGAGAGTGACGGGCGGCTGTCGACTACCGGCTATCGCCGGATGCAGAACGCCATCCTGGCCAAGGCCTACGGTGACAGCCCGACCCTGCGCCGGATGACCGAGAGCCTGGACAACAACCTGGTCAACGTCTCCAAGGCCCTGGTGCGCGCCGCCCCCTCGATTGCGGCTGCACGGGACCGAGTGCAGGCCGGTAGCCTTTATGACGCCGACATTGCGCCCGACCTGGTGCAGGCCGTTGAGGGTCTGTCTTCGATCAAGGACAAAGGCTGGACGGTGGCCCAGGAGCTGGGTCAGACCGACCTGACCGGGCCGAAGTATTCCGCCGAGGCAGCCGATCTGCTCCAGTTCCTGGCCGACAACATCCGCAGTCCGCGGCGCATTGCCGAGTTCCTGCAGCGCTACTACGAGGCCCTGGAGGCGGCCGGCGACCCGAATCAGGGATCACTGCTGGGTGACACCGAGGCGCCGACGCGCGCCGATCTACTCAAGACCGCAAAGGGGACCAATGAGCAAGAGCAAAGCACTGACCGACCTGCTGGCCAAGATCGACAGCAACCCGAAGATGCGCAAGGCCGTGGCCAAGGCCCTGGCGGAAATGAAGGCGCCAGCCAAAATGCCCAATCAGGACAGCAAGGCGCAGCAGACGGCCAGGCCGAATGGGTGATGTTCCCCGAGGACTCGGGCACGTTGGGTATTCCCCGTGCCCTGATGCCTCAGGTCAAAGTCACCGAGCGCCCAGCGCTGATCGCTTTCCTGAAGTCGCGGGGCATCGAGCATGAGCGTGCCGCTGTTCCCGCTTCGGATCTCAAGCCCACCCAGGCCGAGTTCTCCCCCAAGAAGGTTCGCGGTTGGATGGAGAGCGACACGAAGGGCGACCGCTCTGTGCTGGTTTCGTCCGATGGGTACGTTCTTGACGGTCACCATCAGTGGATGGGCTCCGTGGCTGCCAACGACCAGGCCCAGGTGATCCGCTTCAATGCGCCGATCAAGGAGCTGCTGGCCGTCGTGCGTAGCTTCCCCGGGGTCAAGCAGTCCGATGGTGCCAACGACCTGACGCTCAAGCGCGCCGAGGCGGTGCAGGACTTCAAGGACGCCCTGGCGGACCTGGCGGCCATTGCATCCAAGCACACCCGCGCTGCGATGGTCCCCGAGGACACCCCCGGCCTGATGCCGACCCTGGTCAAACTGTTCGACTCGGCCATCCGTATTGCCGGTACCGACATGAAGGCCACCACCAAGTGGGTGAAGGATCAGCTCAAGCAGGATCCGCGATTCAAGACCTTCTGGAACAAGATTGCACCGGCGACCTACAACAAGGCCGCGCTGCAGGCCATGGAGACGCGCCCCAAGGCCGCGGAGCAGGGCAGCCTGTTCGACGACCTGGACGCTGCCACCGATGCAGTTCAGGGCGATTTGTTCGACCTGGCGAACATGCTGGCCGAGACGCCACCGAAGGTGGCCACGATCAACGGTCGCGAATACAACCCGGCGCGCGACAACTTCAAGCCGCCGGCGACAGACACGTTCATCGCGGCCGATGTCCTGGAGAAGGCGCGCGCTCAGATTCGGGATCTGAGCAAGGCCGCCGCCCCGATCCCGATCAGCGAAGCCGACCGCGCGCGTGCCGAGGTGATGATCAAGCCGCTGATCCGCCGGGCCGAGGACACCAAAGCTGAGTACGATCAGAAGGTCATCGACATTGCCAAGAAGACGGGCGCTCTTGGGCAGATGCTCACGACGGTCAAGTCTCTGGACAGCGCGACGCGCAAGCTGGTCAACGAGGCCATGTTTGATGCGAACAAGATGTACGACATGCTGCGCTCGACCATCGTGGTGAGCAGCTATGCGGACGCCCAGGTGGTGCTGGATGCGATTCGGGAGCAGTTCGACGTGCTGCCCGGCCGCGTCAAGAACATGACCGACGCCGAGATCGACGGCAAGCGCGGCTCATTTGTGCCGTCAGGCTACGGCCAGGTGCTGGTCAATGTGAAGCTGCCCAACGGGGTGATCGCCGAGATCCAGATCAACGTGCCAGAAATGCTGGCTGTGAAGCTGGCCGAGGGTCATGCGCTATATGAGATCGAGCGTGCAGAGAAGGAAGGTTCAAAGGCCAGGGCCGATGCCGTGGACTCTCAGCGGGAGATTTACCCCTTGGCCGCCGCTGCTGCCGCGGCACGCAACGAGGCTTCGTCCGACCGGTTGCTGCCGGGCGACATGGGCAAATCCTTGGCAGGCGTCAAGGCCAGCAGCCCGGTGTCTTCGTCGAGTCGGAACACCCGGCCATCCGGGAACTTGACGAACTCGGTTGCGTCACCGTTGGTGCCGAATTCGCAGCCGGGCGGGAATTTGTCTGGGACTCTCATTGGTACACCTCTCGACTCCAATGTACCACAGCTAGCCGTAAACGGCTACAATGAGCCCGATCTATTCGGAGGCGATGATGCAACTGCACAACCTGGTCAAGGAAACGCTCAAGGCCAAGGCGCCCGCCCTGTTCAAGGAAATGGACAGCAAGGGGACGTTGGCGGCGTTCGTGCGCGACGCAGCCGAGGAGATCAGCAGCAACGTGGTGACGATGACGCAGCAGCAGCGCGCGGCGCAAAAGTGGGACAGCCTGGGGCCGATGGAGAGCGCCAAGCGAATCCGCGCCGCCGATCTGGCGCACCAGGAAATGGCGATGGCGCAGTGGGTGGAGTCCCTGCAGGCCGAGACATCGCCCCCAAGTCAGGCCTGAACTACCGGTTCGGCAACGACGATCTGACCTATACCGGCTCTTGGTTCTCCAAGGCCGAGGCGAACATCTCCGCTATCGAGGTGCTCAAGCGCCTGCAGAAGGACGGCCGCCAGGCCACAGCCGATGAGCAGAAGACCATGGCCAAGTTCATTGGTTGGGGCTCATCCGAGTTGGCCAACAACCTGTTCGGCGACAAGCTGAACAAGGCCGCCAGCATCAAGGAGTCGGCAGAGAAAGCCCTGGCCGCCATGGACAAGGCCGGCAAGGATTCGCTCAAGCCCGGCGGCTATGACACCGTTGGCTACCGCCGCCAGTACGTCTCGGGCGACCCCGAGTTCATGGACGCCTTCAAGGCTCTGCAGGCGGTCGACCCTCAGATCACCTGGTACACCCACAAGGAGATCACGCGGGACATGATCAAGAAGGTCATGCCCGACAAGCAGACGCTGCGCTGGATCGAAATGCGGGACCGCCTCAAGGCACTGTTGACCCCCGAGGAGTTTGCTGACGCCTCGCGCAGCACGCAGTACGCCCACTACACCAGCAAGGCGGTCGTCTCGTCCATGTGGCGCGCAGCCCAGCGCATGGGCTTTGCCGGTGGCACCATTCTGGAGCCCGGATCCGGCATCGGCATCTTCCCTGGCTTGATGCCTGAAGGCATCGCGGCCAGCTCGTCCTACACCGGCATTGAGTTCGAGCCCATGACGGGCGGCATCCTCAAGCAGCTTTTTCCGGATGAGCGCATCCTGGTCGAGTCGTTCGTTGACACGAAGCTTCCCAAGAACTTCTTTGACGTGGCCATCGGCAACCCGCCGTTCTCTGGCACGAAGATCCTGGGCGACCCGGAATATGCCAAGCGCGCGCTGTCGCTGCATGACTACTTCTTTGCCAAAACCATTGATCGCGTCAAGCCCGGCGGCCTGGTGATGTTCGTCACCAGCCGGTACACGATGGACAAGCTGGACGACAAGGCCCGAAAGTACCTGGCC
>JANJUO010000223.1 GCA_024710535.1 bacterium | reverse complement strand
GGCTATTGAAGATTATCAACGCAAATACAAGATGACTGATAGTCAACTTTGTATTTTTACATCCAATCTATGCAGTACTCTCACTCGCGATTTGGATGATTTGTCCATTTTTGGTGTAACTGAAGACAAAATTAGTGATTTTCTACAAATAGGTCGCAAATAAGTTACTATTGTTGACTTCGATAATATGCTTGGAATTAGAATAAAAAAAGGTGTATTCCACTAAGATAATACACCTATTATGTTGTTTTTACTAATTAATTTATGCTAAAACTGGAGCCTTCAATTCATGAAGAATTTGGCTAACTTGCACAGAAGTAACATTACTATAAACACGATCGTTGATTGTTACTACCGGAGCAAGGGCACATACACCAATACAGCGAGTTCCTTCAATCGAAAACATACCATCTGAAGAAGTTTCGCCCATATCTATGCCCAATTCAGACTTGAATGTATTTAATACAGCATCAGCACCTTTAACAAAGCAAGCAGTTCCCATACAAACAGAAATTGCATATTTTCCTCTTGGCTTCAATCTGAAATAATGATAAAATGTTGCTACACCAAAAACATTTGCTGTTGGCACTTCCAGTAAATGTGCCACCTCATCGATATGAATTTCGGAAAGAAAGCCATAAACTCCCTGAACTTTATGAAGAATAGAAATCAAAAAGCTTTCAGGATACTCTTTATGCTTACATTCTTTGATGTAATCAATAATTTCATCTGTCAAAGTATATTTTGCTTCACACATTACTTTATCCCCCTTGGAAGTTTTGGTTCATACTTAGTATGCAATAATTCATGAGCTTTATGACTGCCCGGTCTTACAAAATAGTTTTCATATAATTCTGTTATGTATGGATTATCATGAGATTTACGAAGTTGCTTTCCTGCATCAATGTCATAAAGTGCCTGCTGACGCTTCTTGATAATTGATTTATCGAGTGGATATATACTCTTTTCAACATGTGCAAGCGGCTGTCCCCCACCGGCAACACAACCACCGGGACAAGCCATAACTTCAATTAAATGATATTGCTTTTCGCCTTTTTTAACTTTTTCGAGAATTGTTTTTGCATTATTCAAGCCATTAGCAATAGCGATATTAATGGCAGTTCCTTGAATATTAATAGTTGCTTCTTTCAATCCATCGACTTGTCTAATATCATAAAAATTAAGATTTTCAATAGTTTCGCCAGTGATTTTTTCATAAGCAGTTCTCAAAGCCGCTTCCATTACACCACCTGTAGATCCAAAAATATCTGCCGCACCCGAAGATACACCCAATGGATTATCGAAATCTTCTTCTGGTAAATTAGGGAAGTCTATACCATAAGATTTGATCATCCAAATCAATTCACGAGTTGTGATAACTGCATCAGTATAAGGCATTCCATATTCAGTGTAATGCTCAGGTCTTTGTGCTTCATATTTTTTGGCAACGCAAGGCATCACTCCAACCACAAAAATGTTCTTTGGATCAATTCCTTTCATATCGGCGTAATAAGTCTTGATAACCGTTGAAAGCATTTGCATTGGAGATTTGCAGGATGAAACATTTGGAAGCAATTCAGGATAGAAATGCTCAACGAAATTAATCCATCCCGGCGAGCAAGATGTAAGCATAGGAAGATCTCTGTTATTATTTATTCTTTCGATAAATTCATAGGATTCTTCAACAATAGTTAAGTCGGCAGTAAAGTTTGTATCGAAAATCATATCGAATCCCAATCTTCTTAAAGCCGCAACAGTTTTTCCTGTGAAAGATTTACCATGAGGCATATCCCATCCTTCGCCAATAGCCGCTCTAATTGCAGGGGCAGTTTGAACAATAACGATTTTGTTCGGATCTGCTAATGCCTCCCAAACGGATTCAGTATTATCTTTTTCGGTAAATGCTGCAGTTGGGCATACATTGATACATTGACCGCATTTAATACAAACAGAATCGTCCATATTGCTTATAAATGCCGGAGCAACAACAGTTCCAACGCCACGAAACATTTGATTGAGATTATGAACACCCTGAATCTCGGAGCAAACTCTAACGCAACGCTTGCATAAGATACATTTTTCAGCATCACGAACAACCGAAACACCGCTATCATCAACAGGGAATTGTTTTCGTGAGCCTTCGAATAATCTATGACGAACACCTAAAACGTAAGATAGATTTTGCAATTCGCAGTTGCCGTCCCTTTCGCAAGTTAGGCAATTTCTTGGATGATTATCAAGCAATAATTCAATCAGATCTCTTCTTGCAAGACGTATTTCCGGTGAACTTGTACGAATAACCATACCTTCTTGCAATTGTGTTGCGCAAGCTGGCAAATAATTATTGTATCCTTCGACTTCTACCGAACAAATACGACATGCTCCTTCTGTTGATAAAAATGGATGATAGCATAATCTTGGTACTTTTGAGCCAATACTGTCGCAGGCTTCCATAATCGTGCAACCGTCTTTCACAGAAACATTAATATTATCAATTTTTGCATTTATATATTTCATTTTAATTATCTCCTATATCTTTTCGATTGCATCGAATTTACAAACATTAAAACACTCACCGCATTTGATACATTCGAGTTGAATAATTTCGTGGATTTGCTTTCTTCCACCAGTAATACATGAAACAGGGCAACGTCTTGCACATAAAGTACAGCCGGTACATTTATCAGGTATGATTGTATATTTAATAAGTTTTGTACATCTTTGAGTTGGGCATCTTCTTTCTTTGATATGAATTTCGAATTCTTCTCTGAAATTAGCAAGAGCCGATAAAACAGGATTTGGAGCAGTTTGCCCTAAACCACAAAGAGATGTTTTTTTAACGGTTTTGCCCAATCTTTCTAATAAATCCAAATCTTCCATTTTTGCTTTACCGTCAGTGATTTTCTCTAGAATTTCAAGCATTCTCAAAGTACCTTCACGACAAGGCAAACACTTTCCACAAGATTCATCTTTAGTGAATTCGAGGAAGAATTTTGCTGTTGAAACCATACAATCCTGTTCATCAAGAACAATCATTCCGCCCGAACCCATCATCGAACCAATTGCTTTCAAAGATTCATAATCAATTGCAGTATCGATTTTGTCTTCAGGAATACAACCACCGGAAGGTCCACCAGTTTGAACTGCTTTTAATTTTTTATTATTTGGAATACCGCCGCCAATATCATAAATGATTTCGCGAATAGTTGTTCCCATTGGCACTTCAATTAAACCGGTATTTTGAACTTTACCTGCAAGAGCAAATACTTTTGTTCCTTTGCTACCTTTTGTTCCGATTCTTGAAAACCATTCTGCTCCATAAAGCATAATTGCAGGAATATTTGCCCAAGTTTCAACATTATTAATACAAGTTGGATGTCCCCACAAACCAGATTGAGATGGATATGGAGGTCTGATTCTTGGCTGACCGCGTTTACCTTCGATTGAGTGAATCAATGCAGTTTCTTCACCGCAAACAAATGCTCCGGCACCAAGTCGAATTTCCAAATCGAAATCAAATCCTGATCCTAAAATATCCTTACCAAGAAATCCATATTCTCGTGCAACTTTAATCGCATGATCAATTCTTGCAATCGCCAGTGGATATTCTGCTCTGATATATAAGTATCCTTTTGATGCTCCCATTGCAAAAGCGCCAATTATCATTCCTTCGATGATTGAGAATGGATCTCCTTCTAATGCAGAGCGATCCATAAATGCACCCGGATCACCTTCGTCAGCATTACAAATTATGTATTTTATTGGATCTTGCTTCAATGTTCTTGTAAGATGCCATTTTGTTCCAACAGGATAGCCACCGCCTCCTCTACCTCTTAAACCGGATTGTGTAATATGATTGATTACAAATTCTGGATCTTTCTTTTCAAGAACAGTAGAAAGCGCTTTGAATCCTTGTGTATGGATATAGTCTGTGATACTTTCGGGGTCGATGATACCACAATTTCTTAGTGTTATACGGCTT
>JANJUO010000101.1 GCA_024710535.1 bacterium | reverse complement strand
ATTTTGAATTTCATGTGATGAATGACTGTCATTTACTTTCAATGTACGCATAAATATACCTTTATAATTTTTTGTTATTTGTAAAATACAAATATAACAAATTATTTTAATATATTAATACTCTTGACGTCAGTTTGGTATGACCTTCTATATTTATATAGACTTAGCACAAGCATCCTGCTTGTTGCTGGAATTTATATTTATTAGACAGCCGCGTGCAAGTAATTTGTTTTTCAACAGATTGTTTGAAAAAAATTGATAAATATGATTTACTTGCTTTTGCAACCTTATCTTTGCTATATTATTAACAAATGAATTGAAAACATTTTATCACTGTGTAAATTATTTCTAATTATTCGAAATATTTCTATTAATACAATAAAAACAAAGTGATTACGAAAATACTAATTTAAAACTTAAGTTGAAATTATGGAAAATAAACCTTCAATCGCTACGAATTCCAAGCATATTATTTGGATTATGGTATTTGGATTAATTACAATTATATTGTGGAATGTGCCCGGCGGAATGCTGATTCTCTATCCATTCACAATTTTAGGAACTTGGTTTCATGAAATGGGGCATGGATTGACCGCAGAAATACTTGGTGGCAATTTCATCCAACTCGTTTTGTTTGCCGATGGCTCCGGTTATGCTCAATTTAGTTATGATACTCTATTTTTGGCAAATTTAGGAAAAGCAATGGTTGCCGCTGGCGGACCGCTTGGACCAACAATTGCAGGATCTTTATTTATCATTTCATCAGTTAACCTTCGTGCCACAAAGATAATTCTATTTCTTTTTGCAGTTTTGCTAATTGTTTCTGTTGTGATTTGGGTTCGACCGATAATTAGTTTTGGCTTTGCAATTTCTGCAATTTTCGCCTTCGTTTTTGGCTGGATTTCTTTATACGGCAAGGACGGTTTGAAAACCATTACTCTTCAATTTATTGGAATTCAAGCAATAGCGAGCGTTTATCAAAGTATTGGATACTTATATTCGAGTGGGGGAGTTGTCGATGGGCGTCAATTTAGTTCGGATACACAAATAATTGCTGAAAATATATTTCTACCGGTTTGGTTTTCGGCATCGATGATATTATTGATATCTGCAATTGCTGTTTTTTATAGTATTAAATTCGTTTTGACGAGAAATAAATAGCAGATTCGGAATACATTTTATTCAAATAGAATTTCAAATAATTATAATTTCATTTTTTTTCGTAAATTTATATTTTAAAATAGAATGAAATTATAAATTTATTTATTGGATTTGAATAATGGCAAAACAAGTACTGAAAAAATCTACTTCATCCTCAATAACTTCGAATTCCTCCGGATTCAGTTTGATTCCCGCAAAGTATCAAGATAAAGTTTTTGTTGGATTAATAATCTTATCTGTCTATATTTTCTTTTGGGGCGTGATTTCCACACACGAAATTGCGGCAACAGATAATTTTGCATCCATAAGTTTCAAAAATTATCTGCAAGATGCAAGAAATTCCGGCGACTTTCCTCAATGGGTTAAGTATATATTTGGTGGAATGCCCTCTTATGGAGCATTGCTTACCACCGGAGATAGAAGTTGGGACTGGATAGCACTTGCATATTTTGGAATTACACGATTTATGGGCTCACTTTTGAGCAATGACTCTGTTCGCGTAATGACATTCTACATTTTTTATGGAATTGGAATGTTTCTATTGATGCGTTCAAAGAAAAAAGATAGTTTTATTTCACTCTTCACTGCACTTGCGGCAGTTTTTTCAACTGGAGTTATTCATTGGATAATGATTGGGCACAATACAAAGCCAATCACGCTGTCGTTATTGCCATTTATTTTTATGCTTGTGGAGAAATTGCGAGAAAAATTCTCCTTGCTTTATGCTGTTTTGCTAATTTTTGCCATGCACTTGCTCCTGGAATCAAGTCACGTACAAATGATGTTTTATGTAGGAATAGCGGTTGGTATATATATTGTCTTTGAGTTGATTTCAAGAACAATTTCCAAAGATAAGCCAATAAGCGTGTTGATTGCAACAGGCGTTTTGGTTGTTGCCGGAGGAATGGCATTCCTATTATCATCGGATAGATATTTGGCAATTCAAGAATATACTCCATATTCTGTACGCGGATCTGCTCCAGTTATCCCTCAAGAAAATGCAAATAACAAACAGGACAAAACAGGAGGAAATTCTTATGAATATTCAACAATGTGGTCGTTTAGTCCACAAGAAATGATTACTTTTGTTGTTCCTAATTACTATGGATTTGGAAAATTGCCTTATACCGGACCGGAAACCAACAACGAAACTGTAAAATTACCAACATATTGGGGGCAAAAACCATTTGAAGATGTGGCTCCATACATGGGAATATTCATTTTCTTCTTGGCAATTGTCGGCTTTGTATTAAATCGGAAAGATGTCTTCATACAATTTTTGATGTTCCTTTCGATATTTGTTTTATTCCTTTCATTTGGAAATAATTTATCCTTAGTATTTGATTTATTCTATTACAATGTGCCAAGTTTCAACAAATTCAGGGCACCATCGATGGTTCTGGCACTGATGCAGTTTGCATTTCCGATCTTAGCGGGCTACGGATTGTCTGATATGCTGAATTGGCGAAATAATTCCGATGAAAAAAGCAAAAAAATGTTCAAAAATTTCTTAATTGGAGTTGGGGCATTCACTGGATTATTCGTTTTATTTGCAATTGCATTAAAAGGAACTTACATAAGTTTCCTTCAAAACAGCGGCAACGACTATTTCCAATCAATTATGAAACAATTACCAACCGTTACCGACTTTGTATGGAGTAGTATGATTTCGGATTGGTTTGCAGTGACGGCAGTATTATTGGTATTCACCGGCTTAATGTACTTATTTATCAATAAAAAAATCTCCCACAACATATTTTATGTGAGCGTGATTGTTGTATTGCTTTTTGACTTGTGGAGAGTTGGATATCGAGCATTGGAAATCGAAGAAACCGACAGAGTTGCAGAAATTTTCAGCTCGAATGATGCTGTTGATTTCATTAAAAATGACAAAGAAACATTCAGAATTGCCGATTTTGCAATGGCAGAACTTACTCCTAACCTTCCAGCTTATTATCGCTTGGAAAGTGTTGGCGGTTATCATGCGGCAAAAGTACGCTCTTACCAAGATGTGCTCGATGCAACAAGCGGTGGCTCAACAAGTTCGATGAGTAGCCCATTTATGTGGAATATGTTGAATGTAAAATACATAGTTGCGCCAAGCGTACAAGAGGGAACTCAGCCACTTTATCAATCTCAAAAGAACGGATGGGCGGTATATAGCAATCCAGGTTATTTGCCAAGAGCATTCTTTGTGAAACGTGCCGAAGTTTCCACAGCACGCAAAACTCTCGATAGATTAAAGAATGGCGACTTTGATCCAAAAGAAGTTGTTTTCGTTGAAAAGAAAATTTCGCAAAGTTTTGATACTCTTACCGAAGGTAGCAAAGCAGAAGTTATCGAGCACAAAAATGAATATATGAAAATAAAAGCCACTGCTACAAGTAATAATTTGCTTTTCTTAAGCGAAGTTTATTATCCTGCTGGATGGAAAGCTTTTATTGACGGTAAAGAATTAGAAATATACAGAGCAAATCACAGTTTCAGAGCATTTGTAGTGCCAAAAGGTGAGCATACAATTGAAATGAAGTATCATTCAAAGGGTTTCGAACAAGGAAAAATGTATAGTACAATCACAAACTATGTTGTTGTATTATTATTTGGATTAGGTATATTTTTAGAATATAGAAGAAAGAAAACTGTTGCAGTAAGTGAATAATTTTTGAAAAAAAGTTGATTTGATTTTGGCAAATGGCAGAATAAATTTATAGTTTGGTATAATTGATGCATAATATAAATCGAGGTTGTCTAATAAGAATAATATTTGATAATTATTGTCAAACAAGGATGTTTGACCTACTATATTTATAAAGACTTAGTAGAACAAGCATCCTTGCTTGTTCCTGAAATTTAAACTTATTGGATAGCCACGTAACAACAAATCTAACCAAAGAAAAAAATCCGATGAATAATCATCGGATTTTTTTTTAGTAAATTGAACTAATCATTTTGAAGCAAATTTATTTGCTCCAACTCTCGCGATGCAGTTCCTCGTTTGCTTTGCCAAATGTTGCTTCGAGACCTTTTAGGAATTCAGCAGTTTCTTCGACAGTGAATTTTGCTTTGGAATGCATCAAAGTATAGATTGGCAGTGGCATAGCTTCTTTACTAACTTCTCGAGATGCTTCATCAGCGTGTCTTAAATTTCCATTGGAAATATTGAAATGCTTTCTTCCTTCGCTAATATCATAAGAAATTAGCCAAGAAAAAGGAGCAATTTTCGAATAAAACGGGAATTCTGCTCTATTACTATGGCAATCAGCACAAGCACGATAGAAGTAGTCCTTAGTTTTAGGGCTATCCCAAGCAGGCTCTGAATGTTGTGCAGGATTACTTAAATCAACCGGAATAAATTGAATTAAAACCAATAATACCAACACTGTGTATAAAATTATCTGATTCTTTCTCATTAATATTCTCCATAAAATTAACTAAGTTCTAAAATAATAGGGCAATGATCCGAGCCCTCTACAAATTGTTGATGGTAAGAATTTGTTAGTTTTGGCAACAAATCTTTTGTTACAAAATGATAATCAATTCTCCAGCCCACATTCCTCGCTCTTGCATTAGCGCGATGACTCCACCAAGTGTAATGATCCGGTTCATTCGAATATTCTCTAAATGAATCCACAAAACCATAATTTACAATTTCATCTAATTTCACTCTTTCTTCGGGCAAAAATCCCGAGGTAGTTTCATTTTCCTTGGGTCTTGCAAGATCAATTGGTTTATGAGCAGTATTATAATCACCACAAACGATAATTTTTCTACCTTGA
Organism: bacterium; assembly: GCA_024710535.1. Taxonomy (GTDB): domain Bacteria; phylum Bacteroidota; class Ignavibacteria; order Kapaibacteriales; family UBA2268; genus JANJUO01. The sequence continues at coordinate 5,208 of JANJUO010000101.1, read as the reverse complement.
TTTTTCAATTTGTTAATATAATCGAAAAGTGCATCATAGAATTCGAGTTTGTATTCCACCCTATCATAACCTGAAGTTCCATTAGGGAAATAAATATTAAATAATACAAATTCATCGAAATCAGTAGCAATAATTCTACCTTCGTTATCAAATTTCTCAATGCCAATTTTTTTGATGACATTAATCGGTTCGATTTTCGAATAAGTAACGACTCCGCTATAACCTTTTTTTCGTTCACAAGAATGATAATTTGCAAAATAGCCGGGCGGTGTGCGAAGATTTTCATCAATTTGATCAACATCCGCTTTGGTTTCCTGCAAACAAATAATATCGGGATTTTCATCGGCAATATATTTGTGGAGTTTGTTGTCTGTTGAAACTGTGTCAAATTTTTTGCTTGGGTTCTGTCCGATTATCGAACGAATACCATTAATATTCCAAGAAATAATTTTCATAAAACTAATAAATTATTAAACAAAATGTTAAATTTAAGTAGTCCTAAATTATTAAAATTTACATTAATTAAAAAGAAAATTCATAAATAATCATTAAAAAAATCCAATTTCATAATTTTTCCATCGAATAATAACTTCTATTAGATATTTTTTTTCAATATAATAAAATGGTATATTTTATAAATTAGCCAGCCAAACAAAATGCCTGCAAAATCTGCGAGAATATCTCCAAACTCTGCAGAGCGTCCGGGAACGAAATACTGATGAAATTCATCGCTCACAGCAAAAAGCATCGAAGTGATGATTGTATATTTCTGTTTGCTTGATTTATCTATATTGAGTGACTTGAAAAAAAACAAACTACAGAAGTAATAGACAAAATATGCGGCAAAATGTAATAATTTATCCATACTCCAAAAATAATCAATTATATTTGGCGGTTGCTGCTGATTAGACATATAAAATATGGCGGCAGAATATATCAGCAGCGGTAGTTTTTGTAGTGTCTGTTGTTTATTCATTCGAATTGAACCCTTTAGGAAAATTGCTTGGGTTCCCAACTTTCTCCATCACATGGAATATGGGTTTTGCTTACGTGCTCATCATACATTGTGCAGAGTTGACCGGTTGGGCTGAAATATTTGCAGGAGCCACAAAGCGTTTCTTCTTCGAATTTATCCATTCGAGTATAAAATTGCTCATACTGTCTATTCGCAGGATATGCCACAAAAAACCAAATTGCGATAAAAACTGTCCACCAATAGAATTTCCAATCAATATAATGCATCAATGATAAAGAAACAAGCATAATTATTGCAAATCTAAACAAAACTCCCCAGACTATCGAACCGGTGGTAACCACAGGTTTTGTTGAGTAGTCGTCCTCTTCGGTGCCCTCTCTGAACATAAACAAATCAATAATTTTATCTAAATTTATCATTTTAATACTCCGGTTGGTCAATATAAATGTCGAGAGCTGATTTTTTTGCGGAATGATTTACGGTTAACATTTTCTCAATGTATTTTCCTAAGATGTCAAATTCAAGATTGACTTCACTTCCATTACTTAGATTTTTGAATGTTGTAACTGAAACTGTGTGTGGAATTACGGCAACGCAAAATCGTGCTCTTTCAACCCGAGAAGTGGTCAAGCTAACTCCATTAATGCAAATTGAGCCGGTATTTACTAAATATTTTCCAAATTCTGCAGGGAACGAAAACCAATACAAAATTCCGGTATTTTCTTTTTCGATAGATTGCACCTTTCCGGTTGTATCCACATGCCCCTGAACTATATGTCCACCGAGCCGATCGCTAAGCCTCAAAGCACGCTCCAAATTTACTTCATCGCCGGTTTTTAATTTTCCAAGAGTTGTTTTTCGCAAAGTTTCTTCAACTGCAATTACATCAAATTCATTTATTCCGACTTTGATAACAGTTTGGCAGGCACCATTAATCGAAACAGAATCATCTATTTTCAACTCTTCAATGATTTTCTTTGTTGAAACAGAAATCTTTTTGCCACCACCTAAATTTGAAATCGCTTTAATTTTGCCAATTTCTTCAACCAATCCTGTAAACATTTTACTACTTTCAATTTTAAAAATTTAATAAACAATCAATTAGTGAAATTATTTTAAATTCCACGAAAATCCCGATTGAGATTAGATGTTTTGTTAAGTCCTAAAAAAGTTGATAGAATAATAAATTAAAATAAGTAATCAAAATCAATTTATCTCTAAGAACTAAATTGTATTTTCTTAACCAAAATCACATTTTTAGGTATAGCGAAGCTGTTCACCAAGACCGCAACGGCTTTCACCAAGACCGCAACGACAATTACCAAGACCGAAATTGCTTTCACCAAGACCGCAATGGCTTTCACCAAGACCGCAACGGCTTTCACCAAGACCGCAATTGCTATTACCAAGACCGCAATTGTTTTCACCAAGACCGCAACGACAATCACCAAGACCGCAATGGCACAAAACACTATAATTTCCAGAAAAACCGCAATTTTTTCAAAGAACAAAGGGAAATTGTGTTTTTAGATGGACTTTCACCTCAAAAAAAAACACATTTTCAATCATCATCAATTTCCGAAAACAGGTGGAGCCAATCTCATTCAATATTTTTATTAATAAAATCATTATCGCATAGCGATTGAATTATGGTAATAAAAAGAAACGCCAGTGTTTTTTATCGCGTAGCGATTATATAATATAATCTCTACGAGATAATTGAGCATTACGTTAATCTGTTTTTTTACCATAATAATAATCTCTAAGAGATAAAAAAAATCCCAGTTTTAGGCAGGGATTGTTTAGTTTTTGTCAACAATGTCTATACAATCAATATTCATAATAATTTCCTAATTTATAAATTGAAATTACTTATTTGCTTATTTGCTTTTTTGCAAAGTAGTAATAATTCTATTTTTTATTGATTGGAATGTAATTTCAGGTTTTCCTGATGAATCGATAATACAAATACGGTCTGGATTGTTTTTTGCAATTTCATCAAAACCATTGATTACTTTTAAGAAGAACTCCTCGCCGGCAGATTCCATGCGGTCCGGTGTTCGATATTTTGAACGTCTATATGATAATTCCAAATCAATTTTCAAATAAAATGTCAAATCAGGCTTGATATTCAAGGAACTAAATGAATTTAGTGTATTAATTGTATTCAAATCCAACTCCCTACCATAGCCCTGATATGCAGTTGTTGAATCGAAAAATCTATCGCTTAGCACAAACTTGCCTTCATTTAATGATGGGATAATCACATTTTGAGTAAGATCTGCTCTTGCGGCTTCAAAAAGCAACAATTCCGAAATTGAATTAATTTTACTTTTTGTAGATAAAAGAATATCTCTAATTTGCTCGGAAAATTTTGTTCCACCCGGCTCTCTCAAACATACAACATCCAAACCAATGCTTCTCAAATATTCAGCAGTGTGTTTTAATTGAGTAGATTTCCCACAACCATCTATGCCTTCAAATGTAATAAACATTATTTCCTATCCATATCAATAATTACAACAATCTCGCCTTTGATTGACGTTTTTTTTCGATATGTATTTAGCACATCCTCAATAATCCCACGAGTAAATTCTTCATAAATCTTTGATATTTCGCGTGCTATACATATTTTGATATTTTTTCCGTATATTTCGATAATTTCTTCCATCAATTTGATAATTTTATGAGGCGACTCATACAAAACCACTGTATTCTTATAATTATCAAGCGCTTTCAAAAATGTTTGCCTGCCTTTTTTTGCAGGTGGAAATCCCAGAAATGTAAAACTATTCACAGGCATTCCGCTCGCCGAAAGTGCAGGAACGAAGGCAGTTGCACCCGGTAATGGAATAATATCGATACAATTTTCGATACATAAATTCACAATTTTGAAGCCCGGATCCGAAATCAATGGACTGCCGGCATCGGAAATCAAGGCAATAGATTTTCCACTTTTTATTAAAGCAATCAGTTCATCAGATTTTTCTGCCTCATTAAAATTATGATAACTAAGCAATTTTTTGGGCTTAATTTCGAGTAATTTTAGCAATTGACCGCTATTTCTTGTATCTTCGCAGGCGATAATATCGGCAGATTTCAAAATATTTAATGCTCTCAAAGTAATATCTTCAAGATTTCCAATTGGCGTGGGAACTAAATATAAGGCAGGTTTCAACATTTATTTTTTCTTATTAATTCTTAATTCACGAAAAAAATTACGGATTTGATCCGAACATATATCTTGCAAAACCCCGGCGTTTACTTCAACTGAATGATTCAATCTTGAATCATTTGCAATTTGATATAAACTGATTATTCCACCGGTTTTTGGATCCGATGCACCAAAAACTACTCTTTTCAATCTTGACAAAACAATTGCACCACTACACATAACACATGGCTCAAGATTTACAAACATTGTGCAGTCATAAAGATGTTTGTAAGCGATTTTTTTTGTAGCGGACTTGATTGCTAAAATTTCGGCATGAAGAAGTGGATTGCCCTTTTTTTCGATTTGATTATGAGCTTTGGCTAAAATAATATTGTCTCTTACAATCAAGCATCCAATTGGAACATCGCCAAATTTCGAGGATTTGTTGGCTTCCATGATTGCAAGAGACATGAAATATTCATCACTAAATTTTTCTATTTTTTGTTGCTTACTAATGATTAAAACCAAAAGGAAATCAACATACCAATGGAATAAAGCACTCCAAACATCAAATGATGCTGAGCCGTTGTTGCATCCGACATCATAATTGGAGAAACATCATCCGCACTTGCTTTGCTCATTGTTTTGATATTATCCAAAGCAGGTTTCAAACTAATCAAAACAAGCAAAGTCCAATATGGCAAAACTGAAAATAATACCATTACTACAACTGAAACAAAAGCACCAATCACCAAAAAATAGTACTCGAGACGCGATGCTTCAAATCCCATCATTGTTGCCATAGTATTAATTTTTGCAATTTTATCATGCTTAATATCACGAATATTATTTGCATTCAAAATTGCAGTTACCAAAAATCCGATTGGAATTGATATATATAATAAATTGTAATCAATTAATCCTGTTAAAGAAAAATGTGCACCTATAACCAATAATGGACCAAAAAATGCAAACACATTCAAATCACCTAATGCAATATATTTGAATCCAAATGGTTTTCCGGTGTAAAACATACTACCAATCAGCCCGATTACTCCAAGAATAAGCATATTCAAAC
>JANJUO010000091.1 GCA_024710535.1 bacterium | reverse complement strand
AGTTTTGATTGATAATAATGATATTGAAATTGTAGAAGACAAACAAGGGAAAATTTCACTCAATAAAAAAGATAGAGCTACAAAAGGTATTATTCCAAAAAGTTTATGGATAGATGCTAAATATGATTCATCTGCTCATGGTGCTGTTTTGTTGAAAAATATTTTTAATAATAACAAACAGTTTGATTATCCTAAATCTTTGTATGCTGTTATGGATGCCATTACAGTATCCACAGAAAAAAAACATAATATAACAATCCTCGATTTTTTCGCTGGTTCAGGCACAACACTTCATGCCACAATGCAACTAAACGCAGAAGACGGCGGCTCTCGCCAGTGCATACTCGTTACAAATAACGAAAACAATATTGCCGAAGAAGTATGCTATGAGAGGAATAAAAGAGTAATTCAGGGTTATGCTAAGCCTAATGGTCAAAAAATAGAAGGATTGAAGAATAATAATTTCAGGTATTATAAGACGGATTTTGTGCCAAGTGCAAAAACTGAAGTAAATAGACGAAAACTAACAGAAGCAAGCACTGAACTGTTACAAATAAAAGAAGATTGTTATTTCGATATTACAAGCATAGTTGGATTCGACAGGAAACATTGCTGTATAGCAACAAATAATATTGGCAAATATCTAATCGTTGTTTATCATAGCCGAAAACAATTTGAAGTAACAGAAGAACTTACTGCATATATAAAACAAATTACAGACTTAAAAGAAAAAGTTCGTATATACGCATTTGGGACAGATGCAGATGTTTTACTTGATGACTTTTTTGATGTTAAAGAAAAGATAAATATTGTACCATTACCTGATGCAATCTATAATGCTTATAGAGCCACATTCAAAACATTGAAATTGGACAGAAAAGGAAAGAAGTCTGAACCTTTGATTGAAGTTGATAATATGTCAGAACCACTGATTGAACCTGATTTAAATGATTTACCTGATTTATTTTCTTCCAACAATCAAAGCAATCAATCAAATCAGGTTAATCTCGGTTCAGACGATAATAGGAAGTATTTTTAATGAATTCAAAAAGTCAAAATACTGAAATAATAGATAAACGTGTGGTTAAAGAAGAGTTTAAATATTCTGAAATTACTTTTAAAGTATTAGCATCTGCTTTTGAAGTTCATAAGATTTTGGGTAATGGATTTCAGGAATTGATATATCAAAGGGCTTTGGCAGAAGAAATGTCATTGCGTAATTTATCATTTCAAAGAGAATTTGAAATGTCAATTTTCTATAAGGAGAATCATATAGGAACACGTAGAGTTGATTTTCTTATAGAAAATGTTATATCAGTTGAATTAAAAGCAATTATTAAACTCGAAGATGTTCATTTAGCTCAAGCAATAAATTATCTTGAAGCATATAACTTAGAAATAGGGATGCTAATAAACTTTGGTGCTAAAAGTCTTGAGTATAAAAGATTGATTAATCCAAAGTATAAAATTATTAATCAACTCAATCAAACAAATCATACCAATCAAAGGTTCAGACAATCACAAGGAAAATTCAAATGAAAGTAGAAGTTATACAATTAAAATTAACAAATGAAATCAAACAACTAATAGAACAGAGCAGGCAGAATGTAGCAATTGCTGTTAATTCTGAATTAACAATGCTTTACTGGAATATTGGTAGAAGAATTAATATAGAAATTCTAAATGAAAAAAGAGCAGAATACGGAAAACAAATTGTCGCTACACTGTCGCGACAATTAACAAGTGAATATGGCGATGGATGGAGCAAAAGATTACTTCATCAATGTCTCCGCTTTGCGGAGATAATTCCTGATATTCAAATTGTGCACACACTGTGTACACAATTGAGTTGGTCTCATATTAGATTGTTAATTTCTATAGAAAATGAATTGAAACGAGATTTTTATATTGAAATGAGTAAAATGGAGCATTGGAGTGTAAGAGTTTTGCAAGAAAGAATTAAATCAATGCTTTTTGAGCGGACTGCAATCAGCAAAAAGCCAGAATTAACAATTCAAAATGATTTGGAATTGCTTAAAAATGAACAAAAAATTAGTGCTGATATGGTTTTTCGTGACCCTTACTTTTTAGATTTTCTTGGTTTGCAAGATGCGTATTCAGAAAAAGATTTAGAAACCTCAATAATTATCGAACTTCAGAAATTCATCACTGAATTTGGAAGTGATTTTGCTTTTATGGGTCGTCAGAAAAGGATTACAATAGATAATAGAGATTATTATATAGACCTTTTATTTTATCATCGCAGATTGAAATGCTTGGTGGCAATTGATTTGAAGATTGGAGAATTTGAAGCAAGTTATAAAGGTCAAATGGAACTTTATTTACGTTATCTCGAAAAGTATGAGCAATTGGAAGGTGAAAATACTCCAATTGGATTAATATTATGTACAGGAAAGAATGAAGAGCATATCGAATTGCTACAATTAGAAAAAAGTAATATAAGAGTTGCAGATTATTACACAATTCTTCCATCAAAGAAATTATTGCAAGAAAAATTGCACAAAGCGATTGAAATTGCACAATTAAAATTTGAGAAAAACCAAGACGAAAGAATGTCGAACAGTATTAATGAGGTTGAATAGATGTTATCATTAAAAAAATATCAAGAAAAGGCAGTAAAGCAATTATTAGAATACACTTGCGATTCACTACAAGAGGCAAACAAAAGAATTCAAATATTATTGAAAGCACCTACTGGAGCAGGCAAGACTGTTACTATGGCGACATTTTTATCTCGTTTAGTACAAGAAGTTTCTATACGTCCAAATTTGCCACGTGATATTGCGTTTATTTGGCTTGCTCCGAACACTTTGCATTTGCAGAGTTACTATACACTTAAAGGTTTTTACGATGAAATGAGAGATTTGCGAGCAATTCAGATTGATGATTTAACTAATAATTCTGAATTACAAGCCAAAGATATTTTATTTGTTAATTGGAGTAAACTTGATAATGAGAAGAAAATATTCAGAAGAACAAATGAGCTTAATTTTAATCTGGAAAAACTTCTTGAAAAAACATATTCACAAGGTACAGAGATAATAGTAATTATTGATGAAGCACATTTATCAGCATTCACAGGCGAACAAGCTCAAAATGTATTAACAATGATTGATGCAAAAATTGAAATTTCTGTTACTGCAACTCCCAATCAAATACCTGATATGAATGTAGTAATACAAAGACAAAAAGTTGTTGCCGAAGAAATGATAAAAAAAGGTATTATGTTAAACCAAAATCTATCAGCTCAAGAACAATCTGGAGAAATGCTTGATTTGCATTTGTTAAAAAAAGCAATGAATAAAAGAGATGAAATTGCAAAAGCATATTCAGATTTAGGTATAGATATTAATCCTTTGTTATTGATTCAACTTCCATCTGAAAGAGTTATCTTGACAGATGAGGATAAAAATAAAAGAATTTTGATAGAAAAATATTTGGATGGTTTTTTGGGTATAACAACTGACAATGGTCTATTATCAGTATGGCTATCCGACAGTAAAGACAAAATTAATCTTGAAGGATTAGAAAAGCCAAATGCACCACA
>JANJUO010000087.1 GCA_024710535.1 bacterium | reverse complement strand
ATTCTTATAATTCATATATATTCAGACTTGGTGGTGATGATAGAACAATTATTGAAGATTTTTCTGTTGTTTCTTCATATCTCAAACTCAATCTAAAAGGCAATATTGCATATCAAAAGTTTCAATGGTTTGATAATTCACGAACATTGCTGGGATTGCTCGATGTTATTAAACTTGCTGGAGAAAGCAAAACAATTAATGGTATCGTAATTAATACTTCAGGATTTTCTGCTAATCGCTCAATGATGTGGGAAATTAGAAATGAATTGGAAAAATTCAAAAAAACCGGCAAATCTGTTGTAATTTTTATGGATAGAGCAGGCATTGACTTATATCATTTTATTTCAGTTGCCGATAAAGTAGTAATGGATCCAATGGGTGGTTTATCGCTCGAAGGTTATGCTCGTGGAAGAAATTACTATAAAAAATTATTAGAAAAACTTGATATTGGCTATGACGAATTAAGATTTTTCAAATATAAATCTGCCGCAGAAAGTTTTTCAAATGAAAAAATGTCTGAGGGAGAGCGTGAACAATGGCAAAAACTAATAGATGATTGGTATGAATCAGCAAAATCTGATATTAGCAAATCAAGAGGTTTTTCCTCCGAAAAATTTGAATCTCTCGTTAATGACAAACTTGCATATCTCTCAAAAGATGCTATTCAAAATAAATTAGCGGATACACTTGGCAGATGGGATAAAATGGAAGATATAGTTAAAGGAATGGATCTACCAAATAAAGCAACATTTTTCGTTTCGCCAAATGTTTTATTTCCAGCAGAAAAGCCTTATGATTTGAGTTGGGGCAAAGATAACAAAAAGAGTATTGCCGTTATTTACGCTCTTGGTGCTTGTGCAATGGATGATGGTATAAATGCCAGATCATTGGTAGAAGATGTTAAGAGAGCCTGTACAAACGATAATATTGGTGCTATAGTATTAAGAGTGGATTCACCTGGTGGAGATGCAATGGCAAGCGATTATATTGCTGATATAGTTCGACAATATAAAGACAAAAAACCAATAATTGTATCTCAAGGTATGGTGGCGGCTTCAGGCGGATATTGGCTGTCGATGGATGCACATAAAATTGTTGCAACACCACAAACCATTACCGGCTCAATCGGAGTTATCAGTTCGTTTATGTATGATAAAGGTATGATGGATTCACTTGGCATTTCTTATGATGTTATTAAAAAAGGCAAATATTCAGATTTGGGTAGTTCTTGGACTTTGCCATTATTGCCAATTTTTGGTTTGCCAGTTAGACCAATGACTAAAGATGAAAGAAATCAGCAGGAAAATTCTATAAAAGAATTATACACTGATTTTGTAAATAAAGTTGCTACAGGCAGAAAAATGACTTACGAAAAAGTTCATGATGTTGCTCAAGGAAGAATTTGGGCAGGAACTACAGGCAAAACAATTGGTTTGGTTGATGAAATTGGTTCATTGACAACTGCGATAGATCTTGCAAAAGAATCAGCCGGTATTTCAAAAGAAGCCAACGTAGATATTTATGAATATCCAGCTCCTAAACTATTTGATTTTAGTATGTTTATGCCAAGATTATTTGGAGTTGATATAACTAAAGCAAGCAAAGAAATGACAATGCTTGAATTTATGATGAAAAATAATGGTCTTCCAATGCCAATAGTTGGTTTGGATATGCTTGATTTGCTCGAGCAAAGATAATTCTTTCAAATTCATTCCTCTGGAAATATAAAAGTCCGGAAAAAATAATTCCGGACTTTCTTATTTTGCAATTAAGCAAAGAATTTACTTGTTATTGTTGTAGAATTCAACCATAAAGTTTGCTAATGCTTCTGCTGATTCCAATGGAAGTGCGTTATATGTGGAGGCACGAATACCACCAACGCTTCTATGTCCTTTCAAACCAACCATATTTAAGGCTTTTGCTTCTTTTACAAATTTTTCTTCAAGTTCTGCCGATGGCAAATTCCAAGAAATATTCATCAAAGAGCGATCTTCTTTCACAACAACATGACCTTTATAGAAGTCGCTGTATTTATCAATTACATCATAAATATATGCCGCTTTCTTTTCGTTATGTAATTGAATTGCTTCCAAACCACCCATTTTCAAAATCCATTTCATTGTTCTGTGGAATGCATAAATTGGCAAGCAAGGTGGTGTATTGAATAAAGATTCATTATCAATATGTGTTCTATAATTAAGCATTGTTGGTAATTTTTCATTTGCTTTTTCCATCCAACTTTTCTTAATTATTACAATTGTTACACCTGATGGACCAACATTTTTCTGGGCACCGGCATAAATCAAATTACATTTACCAAAGTCATAAGGTCTTGATAAGAAATTGGATGACATATCAGCAACCAAAGGAACATTTCCTGTTTCAGGAAGTGTTTTCCATTCTGTGCCATAAATTGTGTTGTTCGTTGTGATATGAACATAATCAGCGTCAGGATTCAAGTTCCAAGTTTTTGGAATTTGGTTGAATTTAGTTTCTTTCGAGCTCGCCGAAACCTTTGCATCGCCAAGCATTGCTGCTTCTTCGTAAGCTTTCTTTGCCCAAACACCAGTAACGATATAATCAGCACTTGTTTTTAAGAAATTGCTTGCAACCATCAAAAATTGCATACTTGCACCACCGCCTAAAAACAAAACTGCATATTCATCAGCAGATAAATTCATAATTGAAAGCAAATCTGCCTGTGCTTCTTTTATCATTGCATCAAATTCTTTTGAACGATGGCTGATTTCCATTATTCCCATTCCAGTTCCATTGAAATCAAGGACGGCTGCAGCTGTTTCTTGCACAACATCAAGCGGTAATATTGCCGGTCCGGCATTAAAATTATGTACTCTTGTCATTTTTATTTACTCCTAAATCTATTTTATTAATAAATTTGCCATACTTTTTTAAAATTACAGCAAATAAAAAAGCAAAATTAAGACAATTAAAAGATATTAACAAGGATTATCGTAAATCATTGATTTTATTTTTTAATTGTGTTAATTATTTTAGTTAAATATCTTTTCCAATCTTGATTTATTCCCACTAATCAACACCAACATATTATTTTTGTTGAAATATTTTCTCTGTGTTTCAAAAACATCATCTACCGTTAGTTTAGAAATTTTTGAATAAATGTCCTGATAATATGTCATCGGCAAATTATATGATTCTATTGTCTGTATTAATGATGACAACTGCCTGTGATTTTCCATTCCACGGGCAAAAGACCCCAACATATACTGAATTGCACGATTCAATTCCTCTGAAGTTACCTGTTTACTGTTAAAATCATCTAACTCTTTGAATATTTCATCTATGGCAATTTTAGAATTTTCTTCATTAATGTTTGTACCAATCATAAATGTGGAAAAATATCTTCTAGCATCGTTATAAGAATTTATCCCATAGGTTAATCCTTTTTTTTCTCTTAAATTTTCATTTAATCGAGATAGAAAAAATCCTCCAAAGATTGTATTTGCCGTTATAAAAGCGGGAAAATCCGAATCTGTTCTTTTAATTGATGGCTTTCCAAGTCTAAAAGTTGCTTGTGTAGCGTCCTCTTTATCTACAAAAAGTATCTGATGATCGATATCAATGTTCTCATAAATGTCATCTTTTTCAGTAGTTTTAATATGACTTGGCAATTTTTCATTCATAATTTTAGAAATATTATTTTCATCGAAATTTCCTGAAACAATCACAGCAAAATCACTATTTATCAATTTATTGTAGAAATTTCTAATGTCATTTTGCGTAATTTGGTTTATAGAATTTTCGTATCCAATTCTCGCATGCCCATAATTTGTATTCTTATAAAAAATTTCATTAAAGGCAACTTGTGCAATATAACTTGGATCTGCATTTTGTTGTTGAATATATGCAATTTGCCTTTTCTTTAGCCGCTCAATTTCACTCTCTTCAAAAGTAGGAGTCAAAATACAGTCAAAAAGTAGTGTCAAAAGTTCGTCTGTATATTCATCAAGGCAAGTTATACTTGTAACAAGTTCGTCCCAGTAACTTGCGGAAGAAAGCTGAGCACCAAAATAATCAATTTTTTCGGCAATTTCTTCTGCATTAAATATAGAATTTCCCAACGTAAGCATTTGTGCTGTAAAATGAGCCAATCCATGAACTTGCTCGTGATATGAACCAAGTTTGAAAAGGAATTTTACGCTTATCAATGGTTGAGTTTTATCTTGAATGAAGTAAATTTTATGATTATTAATGACAGAAATATCAAAATTAGGGAAAGAAAAATCTAATTGACCGCTTGCAATTGGCGGCTGAGATCTAAAATCAAAATTATGCATAAATTATCCAAAACAATATTTAAAAAAAATCATTAACGCTACAAAGCACTGTTTTATTATAAAATTGATAAATTCGAGGAATAATAATATGTTCTCAATACCTTGAAAAAGTAAATATTTTCAGAATAGAAAAGATTGTAATCATTTTGAATTTTCAGTTAAATAAAACATACGAATAATACGTAGTAAATTGCGTACTATTGTGTGAAATACTTTAAAATGAAATATTTCATCTTTGAAAGCAAATTGATATAAACAAATGGATCAAAATGACTTTCATTTTCAAAAAATGCGAATATATATAATTAAAAAAACCCGGACTAATTAAAGTGCCGGGTTATCTTTCTTTTTTTTTTGAAAATTATTTGATATAACTTGTTCCAATATCGAATGCTTGTTTATTCAATGGAATAAGTTTATGATAGCGCTCAGGCAATACTTGTGCAAGAGCTTTCATAATTGTTTCCTCATCAACAGTTTTTGTAGCACGTACGAAAGCACCGAGCATAATCATATTCAATACTTTGATATTTTTTAACTTTACTGCTTCTGCACTACCGGGAACTGCGTAAATATTTATATCAGTGCGAGTAGGTGGATTCAAAATATTTGTTGAATCATAAATAATATTTCCACCAACTTTTACTCTTGCTTCAAATTTATCAACTGATGGTTGATTTAAAGCCACAACTGAATCAAATTTAGTCAATATAGGTGATGAAATTGCTACATCAGAAACGATAGTGGTAGCATTTGCAGTTCCACCGCGCATTTCGGGTCCATAAGAAGGCATCCAGCATACTTCTTTGTTTTCAATCATACCGGCATAAGCCAAAATTTGTCCCATAGAAAGAACACCTTGACCACCAAATCCTGCAAAAATTGCTTCTTGTGTCATAATTATTTGCCCTCCGGAACTTTAATATCGCCAAGCGGATAGAATGGGATCATCTTATCTGTAACAAACTTGTTTGATTGAAGAGGAGTCATTTTCCAATTTGATGGGCAATTTGTAACGATTTCAACCAAACAGAATCCGAGACCTCTTTTTTGATATTCTAAAGCTTTAGCAAATGCTTTTTTTGTTCTTTTAACGTTGTTTGCTTCATGAACTGATTGTCTTGTAACATAAGCAACGCCAGGTAATTGAGCGAGAAGTTCACTTATCTTCAAAGGATGTCCCATTGTTGCAACATCTCTACCAAACGGTGAAGTGGTGGATACCATTCCAGGCAAAGTAGTAGGAGCCATCTGTCCGGAAGTCATACCATAAATACCGTTATTAATAAATACCACAAGGATATTCTCGCCACGATTTGCCGCATGAATTGTTTCTGCAGTTCCAATTGCCGCCAAATCTCCATCACCTTGATATGTGAACACAAATCTTTCTGGATAGCAACGTTTGATACCTGTTGCAACTGCACAAGCACGACCGTGAGCTGCTTGCTGCATATCAACATTCATATAATGATACGCAAACACAGAGCAACCAACCGGAGCCACCCCGATAATATCATTTTCAATTCCCATTTCTTCAACTACTTCCATCAAAACCTTATGTGCAGTTCCGTGACCACAACCTGGGCAATAATGCATAGGAGTATCAGTCAAAGTAGATGGCTTGTAATACATTTCATTTTCTTTGATGCAAACATCATCCATTTCTAACATTTCTATATCACTCATTTATTTTTCTCCTTTGATAAAAGTACTGATAAATTTGTCGTAAATTTCTTCTGGAGAAGCAATAATACCGCCCATTCTTCCGTAAAATTCCACAGGAGTTTTACCATTAACAGAAAGACGAACATCTTCAACCATTTGACCGGCATTCATTTCAACATCAAGAATACCTTTAACTTTATCAGCTAATTCGGAATAAACTTTTTTAGGGAATGGGAATAAAGTAATAGGGCGAACCACACCAACTTTATATCCGTTCTCTCTTGCCATTTCAGCGGCTTTCAAACAAATTCTTGCTCCCAAGCCAAAACCTGTAAATAAATATTCGGCATCATCAACATAATGTGTTTGACAAAGAACTTCTTCTTCTTCCATAACTGCGTACTTTGCTTGTAGTCTTACATTGATTTCTTCCATTAATTCTGGTTGAATATGCAATGAAGTGATATATCTTCTTTCTTTACCTTTTGGTTTGCCATTAGTTGCCCAATCAGGATATTCTGTTTTTCTTGGCATTTGGTCGAATAATTCAACCTTTTCCATCATTTGTCCGATAGCGCCATCGGTAAGAATCATAGCAGGATTTCTATATTTCTCAGCAAGTTCAAATCCAAGTTTCACAAAATCAACCATTTCTTGAACAGTAGATGGAGCCAACACAATCAATTTATAATCACCATGCCCGCCACCTTTTACTGATTGGAAATAATCTGCTTGAGAAGGCTGTATAGTTCCAAGTCCTGGACCTCCACGAACTACGTTAGCAAGCAAACAAGGAAGTTCTGCTCCTGCAATATAAGAAATACCTTCCTGCATCAAACTCATACCCGGAGATGATGAAGTGGTCATAACTCTTTTACCGGCACCTGCGGCACCATAAATCATATTTATTGCAGCAACTTCACTCTCTGCCTGAAGAACCACCATACCTGTTCTTGCATGTGCATGTATGGCAAGATATTCTAATACTTCAGACTGCGGAGTAATAGGATAACCGAAATAAGCATCGCAACCGGCTCTAATCATAGCTTCAGACAATGCTTCATTACCTTTCATTAATTTAATTTCACCCATTTCAAATCCTTTATGATATTTCTACTTCTTTAATTTTTGCCGGCTTGGGCTCTCTAACAACTTTTCTGTAAACAGAAATAACTGCATCAGGACATACTAATGCACAATTCACACAACCGGTGCAATGGTCATTAACCATTATGGCATATTGATAGCCTTTAGCATTAATTGTATCGGCAATCGAAATACAATCATGTGGGCAGGATTCCACACACAACTCACATCCCTTGCAATGCTCAATATCAATTATGATTTTACCGATAACTTTTGCCATAAATACCTCATTATAACGTTTAGATATTTTATACTCTTTATCTTTTTGAAAAAAATTATTTTTTTTTAACAAAAAAACCAATTCAAACTTACGAATATTTATTTTAATAAAAAAAGAAAATCAATAGCTAAAAGATTAGTTACCTATTGATTTTTAAGAATTTACATATTAAAATATTTCAATCTGACTAAACTATAATTTAGGTAAGATTAATATTTGACAATTTTACCTGATTCATAATCGTAAGTTACATTTAGATACCATTCAAGGCAGAACGTTCTTCCTAATTGAGATAAATTATAATTCCAAATTTATAAAGTTTCTAACCTATTGAAAAAAACTCATAAATGGACACCGCCAGTTTTGTTACAACTGACTTTAATATCCTTAGATTTCCACCACTTTTTAATTTTGAATGTTATTTGTACAATCTTCAAGTGCAAGTGTTGGACATCTGGTATTTATTAAGCAAAGTAGTTGCGACCTATTTGTGATAGCGATTATTTTTATGGCAAAAGCTCCGTAGGAGTGGATTAATTAATTACGAATTATGAATTACGATAAAATCCGTTCCTATGGAACTTTGATTATAAGTGAATATTTTTTTTTACAAACAGGTCATTCCTACGGAATTTCGATTTTTCTGTTCCGTCAGTTGTTACAACTGACAATCAAAATTGTCGGATGTAATACCAAGTTGCATTCAGATATATTATCAAAAATTATTTTATTTCTATAATGTAATTTCTGAAGAAAATCAGAAAGTCAAAGCCTGTCATTTCGAACCGCAGGTGAGAAATCCATAAATATCAATACATTAATTAATTCTGGATTCCTCTCTTCGTTCGGAATGACGAATTTCCAGTTATAAATATTGCGCAAATTCAGAAGCGAATATTGCTTGTATGAAAGCAACTTGGTATAACATCCAACAGAACAAGTTTATTTTATAAAACTGGATTCCTCGCTACTCTCGGAATGACGATTGCGACCGAAGTAATAAGCCGTCATTTCGAGGCGACACTGAAAACTATGTTTTCACTAAAAAGAAAATGACAAATAAATGTGTTGTCATTCCAAACATAGTGAGGAATCCAGTAAAGAAAATACTAAATTGGTTCTGTCGGTTGTTACAACCGACACTTTTCTGGGCGTCAGTTGTAACAACTGACGAAACAGTATTTATGGATATCTCGCTTTGCTCGATATGACTAATTTCTACTTCGATGTCATTAGGAACAAAGTGAGAAATCCAGTAATTATTTTCCTTTTCCTAGTCCAACGTCCCTACCTCGGTCCCTCGTCCTTTTCCCCTCTACCTTTTAGGAGAGGGGCAAGGGGTGAGGTTCTTTCTTTGGCAAGGGGTGTGTTTACCTACACTCCAACATTATACGCCAAAAGCATCCAGCCCGATAAAGCATCAGCCGAAACGCTCCTTATTCTCACGTAATAACTTCCATTTGGATCGCCATGTAATAAAGTTGTATCATTTCCAAAATAGATGACATTGTAATCATCATCTGTGCCTGATGCAAGACGAACTTGCACTTCATAAGCAGTTGCCGCAGGAACTTGATCCCATGTAAAGCCAGTAAGAGCTGGATTATGCGACAAATTTATTGGTCCATTCAGGTTATATTTATATACGATCGGTAACTCTGCTGGATTTGACATGCCTTGAGAACTTCTTGAACGAACGCGAAGGTATTTATGGTCAGGTAGAATTTCTCCTGTGAAATATTCTGTT
>JANJUO010000034.1 GCA_024710535.1 bacterium | reverse complement strand
TAACTTGAATAGCGGATCATATACTTACAATTGGGATGGAACAAACAATGATGGTAACACTGTTGTTGCCGGAATTTATGTTTACAGACTTACTGATGGTACAAATACTGTAACTAAGAAAATGGTTATTGAAAAATAATGCGTTCTTTGATTGCTAAAATTATCTTAACCGGACTGGTATTACTAATAATTATTATTAGTCCGGTTGATTTAGAAAGTAGAGAAATTATTGCTAAAATTACTAAAACTAATGATTTTATTAATTGCAGTAAGTTAGGCGATAAATCTGTTGTTTTGATAGTTGACATTGGAAATGTATTAAAGAGTGATTCTCTTTATGCTTGTAATTTTGAAATTGAATATCAACCTGAAGTTATTAGATATGGCGGGATGCTTTCAAGCTCAACAATTATTAATGAAAAATCTGAATTTTCTGCTGTGGGTGATTCTGCAACAAGAGCAATAAGAGGTTTCATTTACGATGACAAGGGCTTATATGGAAACAAACCGTTGTTTGCAATAAGAGTTGAATTAGCAGATACATGTTTTAAAGATTCTATACTTTTTAAATTGAGATATATTGAATTTACAGATGAATATCAAAATGTTATTACGAAGTACGAAGATGTTGTTGTTGCAGTAAATCAATCTGATAAACTTAAATTAGCAACAAGTATTGAAAAAGATACATTGTTCTTTGAAAATAAAATAATTACAATGCCGGTTAATATTTCTGAAATTAATTATAGAAATATTAGTGATTTAATTTTGAGTGTTGAGGGTATTGATACAAACAAATTCAATTTTATTGGAATTGAAAGTTCTAATCAATTTCAATTTGTATCAAAAGAGTATGATGATAATAATAATTTAATTTTGAATTTATATAAGAATAATATCTTGTTAAATGAAGAAGTGAAATTAATATTTGAATCAATTTCAGATACTATCAATATTCAAAAATATTTAAAAGTTAAATCTTTTTTAAGTGATAAGTGTAAATGTGATGTCGAATATATCTATGATTCAGTAGTATTTAAACAAAATAAATATGTTGATACCACAGATACGACAGGCTCAATTGATTATCAGATTAAGAAATATTACTTCAAAGATAAAGTTCTATCTATAGAAGATGACAATTTGATTGAAGCAATTTGGATTTATGATTTGAATGGCAGTGTGATAGATATTTTAAATGTAGATGATTATAAATTTCATCATGAATTTTTATATGAAATATCAAGTGGAATTTATTTTTTAGTAATCAAGACAGAATTAACAAAAATTAGAAAAAAAATATTTATAAATAATTAATAATTTAAACAAATAACTATGGGGGTTAAAATGACAATCTTATTACGTATGCGAAACTTCGCATTCATCCTCGGGCTGTCCCTTATCGCAATAATATTTGTGACAGCAACAGATAATGCAGTAGCGCAGAAGCCACGTATTCCTGTTTTAAGTTTACTTGGACAGGATAATGGTTACGAAAAGAGTTATTATCCCGACGGTAGAATTTGGGTTCCACCGTCATTAGATGAAACACGCGAATTCTTAGTTCCAGTGTTCATTTTCAACCAATGGTTTTCTTATAAAGATGCCTTTGGTAATATGAGATATGTTGTAAAACCAATTACAAGTTTCGACTTTTCTTTGTTTTATGACGAATCAGCAGTTAGAGCTATCGGTGTAGAAACTATTCATCCATCTTATATGAATTTTGCAGATGACGATCAGCCACTTGCAAATGGATGGACAATTGACATCGAAGATGCAAAAGACAATACTTATTGGGAATATTTCAACCCAAGTAAGCCAATTACAGATAAAGAAAAAGGTAGAAGAGTTAAAATTGCAGGTACAAGCATTACTCCTCTCCCAAATACTGACTTATTCTCTATCGAATATAAAATTTTGTTATATGTAAGATTCCAAGTTATCACAAAATACGGAAGTGCTGACTTATTTAATAAGAAAACACCAATGTATCTTGATACAAGAGTTATTAGATATAATGATCTTAACGTATGTACTCAACGTGCTTACGAAGGTATGCTTGACTATGATATCGTAAACTACAAAAAAGATTACGGATCGGGTCCAGTTCCTGTTGAAGATTATTTGAACGGTTTGAACAATGCACCAGTTGATTTGGGCGGTCCTATGCAGACTTCTGCACAATGGGATAACGAACCATATTTGCCTGGCTCAACAATTTTGAGATTCTCTGATGACGTTCCTGAATTTAAATTCACAACGTTTGCAGGTGATAACTTATTAGACCATAACCCTGATAAGAGTGAATGGTATCTTGATCAAATTGTTACAGTTGATGAAAATTCGACTGCAGCAGTTGGTAGTTATAAACTTAAAATTGACAATAATACTACTAATTCACGTTTGAGCTTCATTGAAATTGAAACTGATGAACCATGGTTAACTATCAAATGTGATAACACTGGTGGTGGATGTAATAAATGGAGACAAAGCGGTACAAGAAATGCAACAATCAATTATATTGATGAAACATTGCTTGGTCAGTTGAATGATCCTATGGATAAAGAAACTGTTGCTGATCGCGATGTTTATATGGAAATCGTTGCTGATCCATCAAAATTGAAATTGAAAGATGATGGCGAAAAAACTGGTTTACATATTGGTTATATCACTTTGAAATCACCTTTTGCAAGAGTTAGTCCTGTGAAAATCAAAGTAATGTTCTTATATATTAAGAACCCTTACGAACCTGATTTCACAAAATTACCTGGTAACCCTGGTGGTATTAATTTGAATATTACTAACGCTAAAAACCAAGGTACTAATTTAGTATTTGGTACA
Source organism: bacterium (assembly GCA_024710535.1). Lineage (GTDB taxonomy): Bacteria > Bacteroidota > Ignavibacteria > Kapaibacteriales > UBA2268 > JANJUO01. The sequence continues at coordinate 3,398 of JANJUO010000034.1, read as the reverse complement.
GGCGAAAGAGCAACTATGGGCGTTGATAACTTATTTGGTGAATTTGCTCATGCAACTCCATTAAGAACAACAGTTTTTGATGCAAGATGGTATGTATGGAATAACCCTTCATTAGCAGCATTGATTCCAAATGGTTTCGGTGATTTTGCACCAAATGTTGGCGCTCCAAGAACTAATTCAAGAGACATCAAACCTTACCCAATGCCAAATGGCGTTAATTCATATACTTACTATTGTAAATTTAATGCTAATGGACCAAATGCTTATCCTGTAACTATCGAGTATAATACAGATGATTTCCCAGTTGGTTCAACTTTATACATTCGTGACGTATTGAATGGTCAACTTTTGCAAGCAACAAACATGAGAGAATCAACTCCAACAGGAGCTACTACTCGTGCTTATTCAATTATTGACCCAAGAATTACTGAATTCGTAATTGAATATACTTTGCCTACTTCAATTGATTTTATCAATGCAGATGGCTCGAACGTAATCAAACGTGGATGGAACTTACTTTCATTGCCTTTGCGTCCAGCAAATACAAAATGGAATAATATCTATACTCACGCTTTGAATACTCCACTTGGCTTCTTTGTAAGCGGCTTCGAACAAGTTGATAATCTTCAAGTTGGTGTTGGATATTTTGTAAAATATTCAAATGAAGTTGATCGCAGATTTAGCGGTGCTATGTTTAATGAAGTAACTGTTTCTGATAAAGTAAGAGTTGCTGCAGGCGATGCAATGGATCCAAACAATCCTGGTGAATATGGTGGCTGGAATATGGTTGGCTCATTGTCAACTCCAACTGCTATTGGCGGTATCGAATTCGAAAAATACGCAACTGGTTCTGTTCCAAACAGAAATTATACTTTCAAATTTAATGTTTATGGATATAACACTGATAAAGGTTACTATGCAGTATCTGAAATGTTGCCTGGTTTAGGTTATTTCATTAAAGTAAACACTGATGGTTATTACATGTTGAAATCATCTAAAGTTGTTCCAAGCAAAACTGGTTTGGAATCTTCAAAAGATGAAGTTTATGCAGCATCTTCAAAAATTATTGTTAAAGATAATGCTCAAAGAGAAACTGCTGTTTACATGAATAATGATAAAGAATTAGATTTGACTTACTTTGAATTGCCACCAACTCCACCAGCTGGTTTGTTTGATGTTCGTTTGAACAATAACAAATTCATCACAAACAGTGAAGTTGCAACAATCAATTTACAAGGTGTAAACTACCCATTGTCATTATCAGTTGATAATGCTGATGCAGATTATATTTTCATTGATCCTGTTACTGAAAAAGAACTTGGTACAATCAAAGCTGGTACTAACGGCGAAGTTGTATTGAATAATTTACCAGCAAATGCTGTTAAAGTTATGAAAGTTAATGCAGTAATTGAAGGCTTTGGTATCAATGTATATCCAAATCCTGCAATGAACAACACTGTTGTTTCTTATAGCGTAGTAAATAGCGGCAACGTTAAAGTTGTATTATTTGACGCTTTAGGTAACGAAGTTATGACATTAGTTGATGGAAATGTTGTTGCTGGTTCACATACAGTAAACTTAAATGTTGAAGGTTTGTCAGTTGGTAATTATATTTGCAAAATTACATCAGGCAACATGAACTCGTTTGTAAAAGTTAATGTTGTAAGATAATAATATTAATTATATTATATGGGCAGGTAAGTTCAAAACTTAACTGCCCTTTATTTTTTAAAGAAAAATGATGAAAAGATTAAGTTTAATTTTAGTTTTAATTGCATGTAATTTATTTTCAATGAGTTCAAACTTGAAAGTAACTCTTAGCAATAACAGCACTTCAAAGAAATTTATTCTAACTGCCGGTGTTGATAGTTTGGCAACTGACGGATGGGATAAAGATTTGGAAGGAATTTCATATCCAACAGTATTTCCACCAAATACATTTATGGCATATTTGGAAACAATAGATTCTTCTCAAGTTAATGAAGACGGCTCGAAGTATTACGATTATCTTTGGCTTGATAAGGACCTTAAAGTTGTTCCTGCAGATATAGATAAATTTCATAAAAGGTATAAGGTTGTCTTTAATTGGGGACTTGGAACTGTTGTCAGTGTGACTTGGAACAATAACCAGATAGATAAGCATATTGATTCCGCTTTTGTGGTGGATGCTTTTGATGGTTTGGTATTTAAACATAATATGCGAGATACTAATTCTTTTGATATTAAAAATGATGGTATAAGATTTTTTTATATTGATGTTTATTTTAGCAAGATACCTTTATCTGTAAGCGATGTTAATTCCAATCAAATTGAATTATATCCAAATCCAACTTCTGGATTTATTAATCTGAATAATTATGATGAAATAAAATCTATTAAACTATTTGATATTAATGGTGTGGATTTATCAGAAAACATCAAGATGAATATCAATAATATGATTGATGTTTCGTTTATTCAAAGTGGTTTATATTTTCTTGAGATAACTTTTCTTAATGATAGAAAAATTTATAAAAATTTTACTAAATGCAATTAATTGAATGTCGATGGACAAAAAGATAAAACAAAATGAACCAGTTTTTGAGCAATCGGAAAAGGTTCCACAGAAAAATTTAGTTAAAAAGAAGAAACCAAATAAATTCCCAGCTGATAGTTCGGAATTTATTGAAATATCTGTTATTGTGCCGCTATTGAATGAAGAAGAATCTCTCCCTGAATTATCTTTTTTGCTTGAAGAAGAACTTACTAGACTTGTTAAAAACAGATGGGAAGTTATTTTTGTAGATGATGGCTCTACTGATAACTCATTTAATGTTATTCAAGATATTCATAGAAGGAATAGGAATTTTAGAGCAATCAGATTTAGACGTAATTATGGAAAATCTGCCGCTCTTGATAGTGGTTTTAGTGCTTGTCGCGGCAAATATGTTATTACAATGGACGCTGATCTCCAAGATGATCCAGCAGAAATACCTGAATTAATTAAAAAACTTGAAGAAGGTTATGATTTGGTTTCAGGTTGGAAAAAGAAAAGATATGATCCAATTACTAAGACTTTGCCAAGCAAATTTTTCAATTTTGTTACTTCCGTTGCAAGTGGAATCAAACTTCACGATTTTAATTGCGGATTGAAGGCATATAGAAAAGAAGTTGTTAAGTCTGTTACAGTCTATGGCGAAATGCACCGATATATTCCAGCTTTGGCACATTGGGATGGCTTTAAAGTTACAGAAATGGTTGTCAAACATCATCCAAGACGATATGGCGTTACTAAATTTGGTCTTTCTCGCTTTGTAAATGGATTTTTAGATTTGCTAACTGTTCTACTTACAACCAAATATTTCAAACGACCATTACACTTTTTTGGTTTGATTGGTTCTATTTTGACGATTGCAGGT
>JANJUO010000025.1 GCA_024710535.1 bacterium | reverse complement strand
CAGCCGTTCTTTCTTCAAAATCAAAGTTGCCTGATCGATATAAGATTGTCCATTTACCTTTGTTTCCTCGATAGTTAGTTGTGGTCTTGTTTTAGATTTGCCGGTAGGATCGCCAATCATTGCCGTAAAATCACCGATTATTAGCGTGGCTCTATGCCCTAAATCCTGAAATTGGCGCATTTTGTGCAAAACAACCGCATGCCCAATATGCAAATCCGGTCTTGAAGGGTCAGCACCTAATTTTATATTCAGTGGTTTATTCGTTTTGATGGCATTTTCTATTTTTTTGACTAATTCTTCTTCCGGCAAAAGGTCTATCACACCCTTTTTGATCACATCCATTTGTTCATTGACTGAAGGAAACATTTTCTACCCTTAATTTTCAAATAATTATTAAATTCAAACAAAATTCTATCTATCAATTACAGTTTTGCATTGACCAAAAATTGAAAATCATTGCATATTAATACCATAATCAATGTTTTATTGACGCTTTTAATATCTTAAAATTTTTAAAAATATGCTATTAGAAGAATTTATGGAGTAAAATAATTCAGCAAGTATCAATATAATTGATTTCTCTTGAAACATCACAAATTTTCAAGATTCTGTATTTGATTTCCTTGAAATAATATTTCATTAAATACATTTCGTTTATAATTAAATAACTTAAAAAGAAAATTATTCATTCTTAAAAGATCATTACTTATTTTCATTTAATAAATATCAATATATAAAAGTATATTCAAATGTATCAAAAGTTCATTATCAATTGTATGAACATAATTTCTTAAGCTCATAAGTATATTATCAAATGTATAAATATAAAATCTATTCATCAAAATATCATAAATTATGAATAAAAGATAAAATATTTTGATTAAAATTAAAATTATTATCATAGGAATATAAATTCCATCCAAGCAAACTTACTATCATCCAATCAAAACTATAAATCTAATTCTCAAAAGATAATTTCTTGTATTATTATTATAAAAAATGATTATATAAATATAAAAAATCGTACCAGAATTATCTTCGGACAGTCAGAAATCATCTTCGGACAGTCAGAAATTAACTTTGGACAGACAGAAATCAACTTTTGACAATCAGAAATTATCATCGGACAATCAGAAATTATCTTTTGACAATGAATAATTTGCATTATATGAACAGAAAGTAATAAAATAGTAGAAGAAAATATTAACAGATTAAGAAGAATTATCTTTGGACAGTCAGAAATTATCATCAGATAAACAGAAATTATTATATGATTGAAAATTATAATGATTGGGAGGCAATGCATTATAATCTTATATATACTAATTAAATTTGTAGATACGGAAAGATATTTTTGACGGTTATAAATTTAAATTCTAATATTAGAAATATATTTATTAATGAATGAAATTAAATAAATTTGCTGTATAATTAAATACAGTTGATATGATAGCAAAAATTGAAGGTCAACAATATGATTATAAGAATCAGAAATTTATAATTGACAAATATATATGATGTTTATAATAATAGGAATATATTATTATCGATCAATTATTGAGTTATTTCAAACAGAAATATAATTTGTGGCTTAATAAATTAACAATTTTCACAAATTAAGCAAAATTATTGGTAAAATAATTATCAATTAAACAGCAAAAATCTTATTTTTTATCTTCGGCATTTAATTCATTCTTTTGGATAATTCCAAATCCCACAGAAACTTTTCTACCTGAATCAGGTCTGCCTTTTGTCATCACATTTTTATGATCAACTACCATTTTGGAAGAGCCACCGCCATCCAAATTCATAGCATTCCAGCATCCAATTTGTTTCATTATGACTGCCATTTCTTGTAAATTTGCGGCACGAGTGCCATTGTAGTTTGGCTCAACAGTAACCAAAAATATCTGAGAATTATCTCGGTCAACACCAATTGCAGTACGCGATAACTGCTTGTTAAGAAACCTTCTGCCACGCGAACCTTCGTTAGCGGCTTCATGTTTGGCAACACCGTTACGAACTAATCGCGGCGTACCACAGACTGAATAAAGGAATTCAGTGTTTGGATACAAATTTGTTTTAACATTATAATTATAAATACTGCCAACATTCGGGTATAAATCAAAAGGAATATCCCTGCCATAAGAAATCACCAAGCCATTTTCGGGAATTTGAACCGTGCCGGTATCCAAACTAAGAATTTTAATTCTCACTGAGCGATTCACAGTAGGTTTGTCCAGATATAAAGCAACGGCTTTGTATAGAGAATGCTCGATTGTATTCGCCCGCTCTTCTGCAATCATTTTCTCTTCAAATTCATTAAAATCGAAAAATTCAGTAGAATCATTGTAAACGCTGTCGTTCAACGCTTCAAGCATTTCGATTGTTGCTCGTTCTTTTAATTTTTCTAATGAACTTTTGTGGAGAGTTGGAACAATTTTACCGGCATATTTATTATAAACAACAATGCCGTTTGAATCTTTTCTGCGGTTAATATTACTAATTTTCAAATCAAAATTACGATTTGCAATGCTTGCACTTGTTTTGAAATTATCAATAAAAGGCACTCCCTTTGCATCAACAAAGCAACTTGTCCATTCCTTATATGGATTCAATTCAACAACTTCGCCATCAATCAATGTGGTGCCAATTGCATGATTTGTATAAGCTTTCCAGAAATTAGCATTAACAGCTCCAATCACTTTGTTGATTGAGGTAGAATCATAATTTCTAATCATATCCTGCAATTTCATCAAATCTGTAGCATTATTATTTGCTTTCAAAACAGTCAAACCCACTTTTTCATTAGTTAAATCAGCGGCAAGAATATGCACAGAATGTTTGTTTCTGCCCTTTCCCATCAAGATATTCAAATATTGAACGCCATCAGCAATGGAAGAGTCAATGAGAACAATTTTCGTGAAAGTCAAGTCCTGTTTAGATTTTTTTGAGGATTTCTTGGCAATTTTTTTCTTGGTTTTTGACTTTTTTGAAGCAACAGACTTTGATTTTGATTTAGAATTTTTTGTAATTTTAGATTTGGAATTCTTTGCTTTGTTGGATTTTGCATAAATATCAGAATTGAAATTATTTCCAATAAAAAGCAAAAAAATCAATATAATAAAACAAGTTTTTTTCATTTATTCGTTCTTAATTAAGTTAATTAAGCAATTTGTTAATTTAAAAAATATTTTGGGAAATCTTATGAATTACGAAACAATTTTGTTTGAAAAAAAATCAAACTATGCAATCATTACACTCAATCGCCCTGATAAGTTAAACGCATTAAATAAACAATTATTTGATGATTTAAACGATGCGATACAAAAAATTGAACTTGACAGTGAAATTAATGCACTTATTCTAACCGGAACCGGTGAAAAAGCATTTGCGGCAGGTGCAGATATCAAAGAATTAAACGAAAGCGATGGTCTATCCGGCAAAATATTTTCAGAATATGGCTCCAAAGTGATGGCAAGATTGGAATACTTGAATATTCCTGTAATTGCCGCAGTTAATGGATTTGCTCTCGGTGGCGGATGTGAATTATCTTTAGCATGCCATATTAGATTTGCCTCCGAAAATGCAAAGTTTGGTCAGCCAGAAGTGAA
>JANJUO010000602.1 GCA_024710535.1 bacterium | reverse complement strand
TCAACTCCATTAGCATATAAAAATTTGAATCGCACAGAAATTGAAAATGAAATGATTGATTTCAAAGAAATAATTACACAAAAAAATGATTTGAAACTTCTTATAAATGATTTTGAAGAGTTTGCCTTTGGGATGTATCCTGTATTGAATGAAATTAAAAGAAAAATGTATGAATTTGGGGCTGAATTATCTTTAATGTCTGGAAGTGGATCAACGATGTTTGGTTTGTATAGAGATAAAATCACTGTTGAAAATACACAAAAAAAGTTTGATGATTATTTCACTTATATTGCGGAATTTGTAGATTAGTTAATGAAAAATAAATTTTTTATAGTTGCAGGCGAACCTTCGGGGGATACTCATGCCGCAAGATTGATGAATGCGATCAAACAAATTTTGCCGAATGTGGAATTTATCGGCATTGGTGGAAAGGAAATGGAGAAGCAAGGTTTGAAATCACTTGTACCAATTTCAGAAATCTCAGTTGTTGGCTTTTGGGAAGTTGCCAAGAAATATAAATTTTTTACTCAATTGCTCGAAAAATGCAAAGATATTCTGAAAAACGAAAAATTTAATGCTTTTATTGCTGTTGATTATCCCGGATTTAATATCAAACTTGCAACTTACGCAAAGTCTTTATCGATTCCTGTTGTTTATTACATTGCTCCCCAACTATGGGCTTGGGGAAAAAATCGAGCTCCAAAATTAGCAAAAGCCGTTGACTTATTGCTCGTTGTATTTCCGTTTGAAGTTGCATTTTTCAAACAATATGGAATTAATGTGCAATTTGTTGGTCATCCGCTTCTTGACGATGAAATTTTCAACCAAAAAATTCTTAATTATTCAGAAAGAGAGAATATAATCACATTATTGCCAGGTAGTAGAAAGCAAGAAATAGCAAGGCATTTACCAATGATGGAGCAAACTGCAATACTATTACATAAACAATTTCCGAATTTTAAAATTCATATAGCAAAATCGCCTAATGTTGGTTTTGATTTGTTCGATAATATTAGTCGTAATCATAAATTCATTACAATTAATGAAGATACAAAAAAATTATTGTCAATTGCGAAAGTTGGGGCAGTTAAAACCGGCACATCTAATCTTGAGGCATGTCTGCTTGGTATGCCATTTGTTATGTATTATAAAACATCTGCAATTACATATTTTTTGGGTAGAAAATTGATCAATCTGCCTTATATCTCGCTTGTAAATATTTTAAAAAATGAACTAATTGTTCCTGAAATTATCCAAAAAGATGCAAGACCTGCAATAATTACCTCAGAAATTGCCAAAATGATTGACAATGAATCACTTTATGCCAAAATGCAATGCAAATTTTTAGAGATTAAAAATCAATTGGGTCATAAAGGTGCATCGAGTACCGCTGCAGAAACAATTATTAATTTTCTGAAAATTTAAGAATTTGACCTTTTAAGAAAGCAAACAAATTATTTTGGTTTTTATTAATCCATTCGTTAATAAACGACTACAATCCTATTTTTTAAGTGCTATTTATGTGGTAAGGGCAAAAAAAAAGTAAGTATTAATTTTCATAATACTTACCTTTATGGGCAGTGATCCCAAGGGGATTCGAACCCCTACTGCCAGCGTGAAAGGCTGGTGACCTAACCGTTAGTCGATGGGACCAAATTGTCAAAAAACAAGAATTCAAAATTAAGAACTTTTTCTGAATCTACCAAATAAATTTTCAATATTTTTCATTATTTTTCAAAAAAAATTAAAAATTTATTTTTGTGCATATCTTTTTGAATGTTTTTATATCATGCTTGATACAAAAACTCTCTTTATTTGTGATTGGTAAATTCCATTCTTCATCATTTACTTCGGAAATATTGAATTTTTTAGATTGGATTAATAGTTTTGTTTGATATTCATCAACATAATCCAAATCAGTTGCAAGAAATAATTTACCGTCCGATTTCAAAACTCTATAAATTTCTTCAAGAAATTTAAAATTAAATGCTCGTCTTTTGTGATGACGATTCTTGGGCCAAGGATCAGGGAATAAATAGTAGATTGCCTCGATACTTTCGCTTTCTATAAATGGAATTCCATTTGCAACGGAGAAGAACAAAGCTCTGCAATTTGGGACGCTCTCACCATTAATATAGTTGTTTATCCAATCAACTGCCGTATCTCTCACTTCAATTCCAAGATAATTTTTATCTGGATTTTGATGGGCAATCCCTAATAGAAAAATTCCCTTTCCGCAACCAATATCCAATCTATCGGGTTTTTTTTCATTCAAAAAAATATCAGACCAATCTAATGATTTGTAAATTGGTGGATAATTTGGTGGCACAACTTTCAAATCTTCAACAGCAAAGTAATTATGCGAAGTAACATGATGCCTCAATTTATCAGGATAAGGATATTTTGTGAAATCTACCTGAAATTGTCTTTTATTTAATGGGAGCATAATCTTTATTAGAAATTTTCATTAATCCAAAATTATATGTAGCTTGAGCAAATTCATCGAATTTGATAATAGCCAAACTACCGTTTAGTTCTTTATTTTTATAGTAAATAAATATATTTTCATTGCTTGTAATGTTCAGATTGATTGCCGCACCTAATGAAGAAACCACATCATATCCTTCTGCAGAAAATGCAGACGCTTTTGCATTGTATGTATTAAAATAGTCATTAAAAAATTTATGATTGAGATTCAATTCAGGATAAGAAAAAATCATTCCTTCTGCGGCTGGCTCATTTTTCAGAAAATCTGTAAATGTAGGTCTAACGCCAACCAATTGAACATTTAGCCCTATTTCTTTTGCTTGTTTTGCAATAATTGCCGCTTCTTTTGTACTAATAAGCAGTAAAACATCGGGATTACTTGCTTTAATCGAGTTCAGTTCATCACGAAAATCATCATTTACATCACTATAACTAACAGATTTAATTAATTTACTGCCCAAATTTTGCTCTAATCTCAATTTCCAGCCGTTGCCATAATCATTAACAAAATACATCATTGCTACTTTAGGTATTTTATTAAGATAATTCTGCAAAAAATTGGACTCATATTCAACATCTGCAGTAAATCTGATTGTATTTTGAAGGTTTTTATTGTCGAAAACAGCACTTCCGATTGCAAAATGCGAAATATTATTCTGTTTTGCCAATGGTGCAATTGCATTGGATACCCAACTTGTGAGCGTTACGACTGCAGTTAGTTTTTTAACGGCTCGAATTTTGTTGAATTCCGATACCGCAATATTTGCATCGGATTTTGCATCAAAAACAATTAAGTTAATATTTGGATAGTTTTTTAATGCCTCAAGCATCCCATTTTTTGCTTCTTCTCCAAACTGCCCATAATGTCCGGCACTATCAGTTATGTATAATACGTTTATTTTATCATCAACTGGATTTGTGCCAGATTCATCAGAGCACGAGAAAATGATAAAAGCCACAAATGCAATCAAAAATAGTGATGTTATTTTACGCATAGATTCCAATTCTTAATTTTAAACAATTACAAATTTATTGAATAAATTTTACTAATTAAAGCACAAATTATTGCCAAGATACAATTAAATTAGTTTTTTTTCTTATTTTTTAAAAAAATATCACATTATTGTGAGTAATTTTTGCGTTTGATGTGTCATTATATTTTTAAGCAAAACAAATTTTGAAAAATGTTATAATAATTTGGATGTGTGATGAGTAGCAAAATTTTTAAATTTTTATTTTTTATGGGATTTTTGGTTTCCCTTAATTCTCAAATAATAGTTAACGAAGTATGCTTTTCGAATGGTGGATGCTATTATGATTTTGAAAATAAAACACCGGACTGGATTGAATTAAAAAATATTTACGAAGATGAAATTCATTTGAAAGATTGGCGAATTGGGATTAATGACAACAGTAATACCGCATATATTCTTCCCGACACAACTATCCAATCAGGGGAATTTTTGCTCATTCATTGTTCCAAAAAAGAATCCCAAGGCGGTTTTATTAATGTAATTGCCGAAGATAACGAAATTGCTTCATACAGACATTATGATAGCTTTGATTATTTTTATCAGGAATTTGATAATGACTTCACATTTTTGATAAATTTAAAAGCACTCAAGCATTATGATAATTTTGGTGTTGCTGGAGTTATGTTTAGGGAAAGTTTGGATCCTAAATCCAAATTTTTAGGTTTGTTTGGCCAAAACAAGCAATTATTCAAATTCGCTTTTATGCATAGAGATGCAATTAATCAAAATCCAAGCCGTTGGTTTAGTATTTACGGCTTGAATTATCCTGATTCTTATTTGAAATTATCGAGGAAAAGTGATATTCTTACAGTTGCAATTTCTGATGGAAGCGGCTATGAAATAGAAAAATATTCAATTGAATATCCGATAAACAAAAAAATCTATGCTGGATTTGCAATTGCCGGAATGGAGGGAAATATCAAAACACAGGCTGTTCTGGGAAATCTAAAAATTAATAACGAAGATTTTGCTTTTGAAAATCTGAAATTTGAGCCGGTGAATCGTAAAGATAAAAAGCCAAATTTCAATAAATTGAATGAAATACATACTAATTTCAAATTGAATAATAAAGTTGAAAAAATTAATATTTGGAACTCTGAATTAAAACTTGTTGAGTCTGTAAATACCAAATATATTGATAGAAGTAATTTTTCGATTGGAAATTTTCATAGTGATATAGAATTTTATGATAAACCAACTCCTGAAAGCAACAACATCAATGGAAAGCCAAAAGTAATGGACACACCGATTTCTTTTTTGAAGTCAGGCAATTATGAATCTGCTCAAAATCTAACATTGACTCATAAAGATATTAATTCAACTGTATATTATACTTTAGATGGTAGTGATGTTGATGAACTACATTCGAAAAAATATGTTGGCGAGCCAATAATAATAGACAAAAGCACAGTTTTCAAAGCTAAGGCGTATGGAATTGACGCTTATCCTTCTGAAGAAATCCAGCAGACTTTTTTGATAAATGAAAATTCTACAATTCCAATAATGTCATTAATAATTGATTCACTAAAATTATATGGAGATTTGGGGATTTTTGTTGAAAAAAATTATTATGAAAAAATTGAGCACTCAGCATATTTTGAATTTATTGAAAAAGATGAAGTCAAGTATTCAACTTTGATGGGCGTGCAATTAACTGGCGAAACCTCTATGTATCTCGACCAAAAACCCATGAGATTTTATGCACGAGATAAATATGGAAATGATGAAATTAATTACAATTTTTTTAAACAAAAAAAATCAATTGCTTATGATAAGTTGTGGTTGAGAACTGCGAGTAATGATTGGGCATATTCTTTGCTTCGCGACCCATTCACAAATGTGCTTGCAGAACTATATACAGTATTGGAACCGGCTAAATATTTGCCGATTAATATGTTTATCAATGGAAAGTATTGGGGAATTTATCATCTAAGAGAATTCATTGATGAGGATTTTCTTTCAATTAAGCACGATATAAATCAAAATAATATAAATTTGCTTGAAAGAGATGATATAATCAAGCATGGAACGCCACGAACTTTCGAGGAATTTTTTGATTTCGTTAGAAAAACAGATTTTTCCGACGAAGAAAGTTATGAAATTATTAATAATTTGGTTGATATAGATAATCTAATAGATTATGTAGCAATACAAAATTATTCTTGTAATGTCGATTGGGGAAGTGTTAATGTTAAATTTTGGCAAAGTTCGGAATTAGATAATAAATGGCGTTGGATAATGCATGATTTGGATCAGACTTTTCCGGTGGATGTTGGTCCATCCGCAAATATAATCGAAAAATTATTTGATGAGAATAGCCGATTTGGATTAATTTTTAAGAAATTTTCTGAAAATGAAAAATTTAGAAATCATTTTCTGAATAGAACTGCCGATTTGCTTAATACCGGCTTGAAAAATACTAATACAATAAGAATTTTTGATAGTTTGGCAAATCAAATTTTAAGTGAAGTACCTAAACATAAAAACCAATGGGCAAATTCGGCTGTGGATTTCGAAAATCAATGGATTAGAATAAAAGAATTTCTTCACCACAGATCTGATTTTGTGTTTGCACAACTTTCTGATTTATATAAACTCGAAGGTACTTATGAAGTATTTATTAATAACATTGATACTACTTATGGTTATGTTCAGATAAATTCAATTACAATCAAAGATAATAATTGGTCGGGCGTATATTTCAAAAATATACCGATAAGTATAAAGGCAATTGCAAAGCCTGGATTTACATTTGTTGGCTGGGAGGGAAATTACTTAGAAAATAATAATGAAATTAGTGTGATTTCTAAAAAAGATTTGGATGTTGTGCCAATATTTATAGAATCAGAAAATACGAATTATCGAACAATCGTGATTAATGAAATTATGTATAAACCAATTGATAGCAAAGATAGCAAAGATTGGTTTGAGATAATGAATAATGGAGCAAAAGATATTGATTTATCGAACTGGTATTTCATGGATGATAATATCAAAAATAAATTTTTAATTCCACAGAAAACGATATTGAAGGCAGGCGAGTATCTCGTTTTTGCAGAAAATTTAGCAAAATTTAAAGAAATTTATCCGAAAGTTGACAATGTAATTGGTGGGTTTGGATTTGGATTATCTTCGTCAGGTGATAAAATTGAACTATTCGACTCAAGTGGCGTTCAAATTGATATTGTTGAATTCAAATCAATTTCACCATGGGATCCTAATGCCAATGGAACAGGTTTTTCTCTTGAATTAATTCATAATTCTTTAGATAACAATGTTGGTTCAAATTGGCGGGCTTCGATTGAAAATTCAGGAACTCCGGGTAGAAAAAATTCCATTACAAATAGCGTTTCAAGAAATTTCATACAATATGCCACAACATCAATTTATCCAAATCCTTCTTCCGGAAATGTGAATTTATCAATTTATTCCGAAGAAGAAATAAATATAAACCTTTCTATAATTGATTTGAATGGCAATGAAGTATTGAATTTAATAGAAAATTATTCTTTGAACATTGGTGCAAATTTAATTCATAAATATGCTGATGTTGCTCCGGGAACATACCATATTGTGATTTATGATACAAAATCAAATACCATATTCAAAAGTTATCCTATCATATTTTATCGTTAAAACAACAATATAGTAGCATAATATTAATATGTTTTTAATATTATGTTACTATAATTTATTAAAAGAAATTTTTTTAATAACAGAAAAATAATTTGCGAGACCAGATGGATGTTTTATAATTTTTTATGATAATGCTTGTTTTATAATTGATTATAAAGGAGAACCAAAAGCA
>JANJUO010000564.1 GCA_024710535.1 bacterium | reverse complement strand
GAATATTACTCAGATTTTCACTATCAGAATTAAAAATTAATTTCTGAATTATCAATTAATTATAGGAGAATGCTGTGCCTAAAATCAAGAAAAAAAGGACCGGTTTCGTAATAGATATGACTCCTCTTGTGGATATTACTTTTTTGCTTTTAACATTCTTTATGTTTACTGCAAAATTTAAGTCAGATGCTGAAAGTGAACAGAAATTTGTAATTCAAAGACCACAAGTATCACCTGATACATCAAAGGTTCCAGAAAAGGATTTGGCGGTTGTTAAAATTGCAATAGATTCGGCAACTTCGGATACAAATTATTTCTTTGAATTAACAAACGAAACCGATAGAGCCCAAGTGTGGTCTGCTACCAAAGGAATTCCGCCGGAATATATGGATAAAGCTCAAGTTAATGTAAGTCTTGATTTATTGGCTGAATTGGTTAGAAATACCAAATTAACCAATGATAAAACCAAATTTGCAATCGATGCAGATAAAAGACTTAGATTCCAATGGGTTTATGACGCGATGGATGTTTTACGTAAAAATTACGCTACTCAGTTCAACTATGTAACTGATAAAAGACAATAGTTTGAAACAAATTTAAAAATAATTTTTTCTTATAAATTAAGATAAAAATGTTTAGGAGATATTATGGCTGGTGGTGGTGGCGCACTATCTGTAGAACGTGCAAAACGTGGTAAGAAGAAGCGTAAAAAGATGAAAAGAGTTGGGTTTGTACTTGATATGACTCCGCTCGTGGATATTACATTTTTGCTTCTAACATTTTTTATGTTTACAACAACAATGGCTGCTCCGCAGGTTATGGAAATGTCTATGCCTCCGGAAATTTCTACAGACATTGATGTTGCAGCATCTAAACTTGTTACGGTTTTTGTACGTGAAGATAACAGAATTTTTTATTCCCAAGGTGTAGAAGATCCTCAACCGGTTGAGTTGAAAGATATTCGTGCCTTATCAGAAAAACAGCATTTGAGAAAGGATCCTGCAACAGGAAAAATCATCGGTAACGAAATGAT
The DNA here is from genome assembly GCA_024710535.1 of bacterium. Lineage (GTDB taxonomy): Bacteria > Bacteroidota > Ignavibacteria > Kapaibacteriales > UBA2268 > JANJUO01. The sequence goes on along the minus strand of JANJUO010000564.1, from coordinate 4,969 downwards.
TGTTGCATTGAAGCCCGCTGAAAATGCAAATTATGGTATAGTTGTAAATATTCTTGATAATTTGAATGTTGCGGAAATTGCCATTTCTAATGAAATTGCAAAAGAATTGGATGAAAGCGGTCAACCTTCTAAGAGAAAAAGAAGATTTACAATTGCACCAATTTCTGAAGAAGAAATTGTAAAAATTAAGGATTTACAATAATGACAACTGCTGCAGAAATGATTACAGACATTCCACAGCGAAATCCTTATGGTGCTGTCGAATTAAAAGAGTATATCAGAAGATATACATATAGGGCATTCGGAATTACTATTTCTTTGCTTCTTTTATTTTTAATATTTTATTATACAGTAGAAAAAATTCAAGAAAGAGCAAATGCGGCTCCAAAAATGGTTCCTTTGATGAAATTATCTTTGGAAAATTTACCGCCTGAAGAAACAGCAGATGCCGAAATGCCTCCTCCTCCTACTGAAACAATTATTAATACTGGTCCTGCGGCTCGTGCAGGTAATCCTGTTCCTGTTCCTGATGCTGAAATTAAAGCTGATTTGCAAGAATTTGCGACTGTTGATGTTATGTCGAGAGCATCAGCTGAAGGTGGAACCGGTGATGATTTGGGTGGTTTTGCATCGAATATTGACTTCAACAAACAAGATATCAAAATCGAGCAAAAAGAAGAAATTCCTGATGAAGATGCATTTATTCCTGTTGAAAAACAACCTGATGTTGATTTGGGTAGATTGCAAAAATGCGTTGAATATCCTGAATTAGCTAGAAAAGCCGGAATTGAAGGCGAGGTATTGATCAATGTTTTAGTTGGTGCAGACGGTAAAGTTAGAAGAACAAGCATTATCAAGTCAGATAATGAGATTTTGAATAACTCTGCCATCAAAGCGGTTAAAGATTGTGGTGTGTTTACACCTGCAATTCAGAACGGTCAACCCATTATTTGCTGGGTTGCAATTCCAATTAAATTTAAATTGAGATAATTTAATTAAAAATAAATCCAACAAGCAACAATTCTTGTTGGATTTTTTAATTTCTAAAAAGTTAAAAAAAGTTAGTTTTGGTACTTAAAATAATAAATTACACCGTTCGCTCATTAATTGTGGTTCTTGGAATTGCAATTTTGTTGGGTTATATTTTGCCTCCAAATGTTGATAGCCAACTTCGATGGGTTTTTGGAATAGTATTCATTCTTTTTGGAATCTATAGATTATCAATGTATTGGACTCAAGAAAGAAGATATAAATTTATGGATGATGAAAATGAATAAAATTTTGCTTTCAATTGTATCATTGATAATAGTATTTTTATCACTATCTTGTGATGATAAATATTCCTCAAAAGATCCATCAGTAGAAACAATGAATAGTGGAACAATGACTGTTGCAATTGATGCCTCTATTTCGAATGTTTTGGACACAGCATTGAAATTATATGGTTTGGTTTATCCAAATGTAAAATTAGATGTTCAAAAAGTTGAATCAAGAAAAGCAATGTCTCTGCTTCTTTCAGGTAATTCACGTGCAGTAGTTATTGCCCGAGATTACTTAAAAGATGAAGATTCCTTGATGAAATTATACAAAGTTGAAAAACATAAGAAAATGGAAGTGGCAATTGATGCTTTAGTGTTTTTTACAAATAGAGATTTTCCGATTGATACCTTGAATGATGAACAACTTAGAAAAATTTTAACTCAAAAAGATGTAAAATTTTCAAATTTTTATAAGAATCTGAATTTTGAACCGGAATTTGTTACTAATACAGTGAATTCTTCCGAATGGGCAAATCTGAACTCACTTGTTGCAAAAGGGAACAAGATTCAAAAAAATGTAACTCAACTTCAAGGTGTTGATTCAATAAAGAATTATGTATTGAAAAATAAGAATTCAATTGGAATTTCTTATTTATCTCAACTTGCAAAAGATCCTAATTTTAAAAATTTAAGAATTAGTTTCGTAAATGATACTGGTAAGTATGAACCACCACAAATTGTACATCAAGCATTTGTGGTTCAAGAAAGATATCCGTATATTTTATCTTATTGGGCATATTTACTTGAAGATAGAATGAATTTACCATATTGGTTTGCTTCTTTTTTAGGTAAAGAAGCAAAGATCCAGCAATATTTTAAGGATATTGGAATAGTTCCGGCATTTGCAAAAATTGTAATTATAAAAGAGGATTAGAATTAAATGAAAAGAGCAACAAAAATCTTGCTGTTACTCGCTGTTTTTTATTCTGTTGCATTTAGTCAATCAACAACAGATAAAATCAAAACATTTATTAATGAAAAAGATTATGAATCTGCAGTAAAATTGATTCCGGATGCAGAAAAAGATAATATTGATGACGCCAAAAATCTTGTGTTTTTTGGGGATATCTATTTTGAAATGGATAGATTCAATGATGCATTAAAGTATTATGAATTAGCAAACAAAGCAGATAAGCGTCAGCCATTTATATTAAGAAAAATTGGTCGCACTTATGCCGAATTAGGCAAAATCGAACAATCCTTGGAAACATTAAATGATGCAATCAAAAGGAACGACAAAGATCCACTATCTCATTTGGAACTTGCCAATGCTTATATTAAATTTGACTCTTTAAGAAGAGCTGAATTGATTATCACTAGAGCAAGAGAAATGGATAAGAAAAATCCTGATGCATATATTGCTCTTGGTAATCTTTATTTTGCTCAAAAAGTCTATGAACTTGCAAGATCTAATTATGAAGAAGCACTTGCGCTCAACGAAAATTTGTTAGATGCAAGAATTAAGTTGGCTACTTCATATTATTGGCTTGCTAATAGAGAAATGGATGAAGATTTATCAAATGAATATTTCAAAAGATCTTTGCAGGAATGGAATAAAGTTACAATTGCTGATCCCAAAAATTTCAGAGCATTTTATGAACAAGGAAAAATTTTGTTTTTAGCAAAGAAATTTCCTGAAGCAGCTTCCTCATTTAATACTTATATTCAGTTGCGTCCAACAGGCACTTTAGGTAGATGGTTTTTAGCTCAATCTTTAGAAAAAATTGGTAGATGCGATTCGGCTGCTCAGCATCTTGATATCGTAGCAAAAGAAATTGACTCTGTTAAAACAAAGGCAAAATTTTTGTTGGCAAGATGTTATTTCGATAATGCAAATTATCCTAAAGCCATCGAAGGTTACACAACTATCAGAAAAGATACTATTCTTGATAATGTTGATATTCAAAAACTTGGTCAAGCATATTTATTGAATAAAGATACTTTAAATGCAATTAACACTTGGGAAGAGGCGATTAACCAAAGTCCGGACCAAACTTGCCGAATTATGCAATCTCTTGGTGTAATGCTCCAAAGATACGTAAAGCCGGGCGATACAATTCCTGATTATTTGAGATCGGTTAGTGTCTTAGAAAAAAGAGCTAAAACCGAAAAATGTGGTAATGACCAAAAGCACATCGTTTATTATTACATTGGTAATGGCTATCTTCTTGGCAAAAAAGTTGTGGAATCAATTCAGCCTTTGCTTACTTCAATTGAATCTGATTCAACTTTCTTATTCTCAAGATTAGCATTAGGTGATGCTTATGCGGCTATGGACAGTGCTGTTAAAGCAGAAGCAACCTTCCAAAGAGTTATTGATATTGGAATGACAGATACAACAAAAAATAAATTTGCATTAAATCAATCTTTTTCCAAAATTGCAAATATGCATTTAGAAAAGAAAAAATTTACAGATTTAGTGAAATTAGCTACACAATGGACTACTGTTTTTCCAAATGAACCACGCGCCTATTTATATTTGGCAATTGCTTATCATAGCAATTCTCAAGGTAAACAAGCATGTGCTGCATATCGCAAAGTTTTACAATTAGATCCGAAAAATCCTAATGCATCAAAGAATCTGAAACTTCTTCAAGATAGCAATCAGTGTGAATAGTTTGAGCTTAAAGAAAAAAAAATCCTTATACCAATTAGATATAAGGATTTTTTTTTGATTTAAAATTATCAGAGATTTGTGTCGAAATTCTTTACAAATTGGCTTATAACAAGAGTTAATTTTGGCTCGGCAATATCTGCCGTTTCAATCATTTCTTGCAAACTAACGGGTTTTAATGCGTCAGGATAGCATTCGTCTGTTACTATTGAGAATCCTAATACTTTCATTCCCATTTGACGAGCAACAATAGTTTCTGGAATTGTGCTCATACCAATTACATCAGCACCAATTATTCTTAAATAACGGTATTCTGCACGAGTTTCCAAACTTGAGCCACTCATCGCCGCATAAACGCCTTTATAAAGTTTAACTTTATTTTCTAATGCAATTTGTTCGATTTGTTCTATATATTTTTTGTAATATGGCTGGCTCATATCAACAAATCTCGGACCAAAGTAATCATCATGTGGTCCAATTAAAGGATTATCTCCAATAAGATTAATATAGTCATCAATTATCATAATGTTCGCTTTTGGTAAATTTGGATTTACCGAGCCGCATGCATTTGTTAAAATTAATGAATTAATACCCAATTCTTTAAATACGCGAATAGGAAAAGTAATTTGCTGAAGTGAATAGCCCTCATAATAATGAAATCTACCTTGCATTGCAACAACTTTTCTGCCTTCCAAATATCCAAAAATTAGTCTGCCATGATGCGATTCTACAGTTGAAACCGGGAAATAGGGAATATTATCATATTCAATAATCATTTCAGGCTTGATTTCCTTGCCTAAATTACCTAAACCTGTGCCCAAAACAATTGCTATTTCAGGATTAAAGTTACTTTTTAATTTGAGAAACTCAGCGGCTTCTTTGACTTTTTCTTTTAGATTTTTATTAAAATTTTCCAAATTTGTACCTTTCAATTAATCATTATCTTCTTTTTTAATATCAAATGTTGCCACAACTGGGCAATGATCAGATATTTGTTTCACTTCATCTGGTTTATATGCCGAAAATGTATCAAAAA
>JANJUO010000559.1 GCA_024710535.1 bacterium | reverse complement strand
ATTGTATTTCGACAAGCTAAATTACCGTAGTAGCTTTTGCTTTGTATCGATATGAGCGGACGGGAATTTAAGACACCCGATGTTTCTTTTATAAGAAGGGACGAGGGACGGTTTTTTGTTTATCAATCCGCTCATTGTATTTCGACAAGCTCAATAACCGTAGAAGCTTTAGCTTTGTATCGAAATGAGCTGACGGGAATTTAAGACACCCGATGTTTCTTTTATAAGAAGGGACGAGGGAAGGTTTTTTGTTTATCAATCCGCTCATTGAGTAGAAGCTTTAGCTTTGTATCGAAATGAGTAGAAAGTTGACTTCGATATGTACTTCGTACTACTCAGTCAACGGATCCATACCGCTCATTGAGTGATGCGTAGCTTCGTATCGAAATGAGCAAACGGGAATTTAAAACATCCGATGTTTCTTTTATAAGAAGGGACGAGGGACGAAAAATGGGACGAGGGACGGTTTTTTGTTTATCAATCCGCTCATTGAGTAGAAGCTTTAGCTTCGTATCGAAATGAGCAAACGAGTAACTTATCGAAATGAGCAGGAAAAATAATCAACATAAGAATATTTTTATTATTATTATATTTACTTTTGTTTTAAAGTAATAAATTCATAGATTTGTATTATTGGTTTTTAATTAAGTGAAATTTATCTGAATATAATATGAGCAGAAAATTCTACATACTAAGTACTATATTTATACTGAGTTTATACTTTCGATTTGATGTTTATTCACAGAATAAAACAAATGTTCATGATAGTGAAATTGCAAAGAGATTGGAAACTCTTTATTTGAATGCAGATGAATTACTTGACTTGAATCCAAAGAGAGCAATTTCGATTGCTGATAAAATTATCGAATTATCCTATCAAAATGACTACAATAAGAAAATCGGCTCCGCTTATCAAATTAAAGCTAATGCTAATTTGAATTTACTGAAATATAACGAAGCAATCAAAAATTTTAATAATGCTATTCATTTTTTTGAGCAAAATAATGATTCAATCGGTATTGCAAATAATTTGACGAATTTAGGTACTGTCTATAAAGAAATTGGCTTAATTGGTACCGCAACCGAAACTTACCTAAAAGCAATTGATATAATGGAAAAAAGTAGAGATTCTGTGAATTTGGGTAGAACTCTTTATAATTTTTCTAATATTTTTTATGAAATTGAAGATTATGACAAATCTTTATTCTATGTGCTTAAAGCCAAAGCAATTTTTGATGTTTTGAAGCATAAAATTGGGCAGGGCTTAACCGAGATTTCGATTGGTCTTAATTATGTAAAAAAGAAAAAATTTAATGATGCTTTGATTTTGTTGAATAATGCCGAGCCCAAAATCCAAGTTGATTATCCGGGTGGATTGATTGGACTTTATTCCGGCATTGGCGATATATATTTAGTTGAAAAGCAGTACACCTTATCTGAGGAGCATTACAAAAAAGCATTAAATATTGCAGAAAATCTCAAATTGAATATTCAAATTGTTAATTGTTTGAATGATTTAGCAACATTGAATATTAAACAGGAAAAGTATAGTGAAGCTTTGCAATTATTGAAGCAAAACGAAGTTTTACTGGCAAATACTAAAAATTTCAAAGAGCAAAATAAATTATTTTTGAAATTTTCTGATATTTATGAAAAAATTAGCGATTTTAAAAGTGCTCATAAATATCTGAAATTATCTCATATTGCAAGTGATAGCGTAGAAAGTGTTGAAATGCTTAAGAAAACTGCTGAAATCGAAATTCTATACAGTATAAAAGAAAAAGAAAAATACATAGAGTCTCTTAAAAATGAAAACCAGCTTAATGAAATGAATGCAAAAAAAAATCAAGAATCTGAAAAATTCTACCGCTTACTGATTTTTTCACTTATTTCAATCGTTGGATTTTTAATTACTTTAATATTATTTATTATAATTAAGAGAAGGCAATCAAATAAATATGAATTAAAACTGATGGAAAGCAATCAAAAAATCAGCCAACTTCTTCAAACAACCGATCAAGGAATTTATGGGATTGATAATGATGGTAATTGTACTTTTATCAATAAATCCGGCTTGAATTTATTGGGCTATGAACTTGAAGAATGTTTGGGCAGGAATATGCACGAACTTATTCATCATTCATATCAAGATGGAAGTCCGCATAGTATCAATGATTGCGCAATTTTCAATTCAAAAAATCTTTCAATTCCTATGAAATTAGATAGTGAAATTCTTTGGAGAAAAAATAGTACTTTTTTCCCGGTTGAATATTCTTCATATCCGATTATCGAAAATGAAAAAATCAAAGGTGCTGTTATTACATTTTCTGATATTACTCAACGTAAAATTCTTGAAGATGAGCAGAATGAACTTCTGAACCAACTAAGAGAATCTAATAATATTATTGAAGTGAATTTATTCCAAAAAAATGCTTTGGTGGAGCAACTAACTGATGCCAAAGAACATTTGGAGCATACAAATTCAGAAAAAGATAAATTCTTCTCAATTATAGCTCATGATTTAAAGAGCCCATTTTCAGGATTTTTGAATCTAACAAAAATTATGGCTGAAAACTATAATGATTTGACTACTGAAGAAATTCAAGAATTAAGCGTTGCGATGTATGAATCTGCTGATAATCTTTACAAATTACTCGAAAATCTTCTTGAATGGTCAAGGATGAAAAGAGGAGTAATGCAATTTAATCCTGAAAATTGCAACTTGAATTTATTGGTTGATCAAAACATAAAAATTCAATATGAAGTTGCAAAGCAAAAAGAAATTGAAATTACGTCAAAATTCGAAGGCGAATTTCATGTTTCTGCAGATATTCCAATGGTTAATACAATCATTAGAAATCTTACTTCTAATGCAATCAAATTTACTCCTCAAAAAGGCAAAATTGAGATTGGAGCAATTGAAAGCAAAGAAGATGGAAAGATTCACGTTTATGTTAAAGATAGCGGTATTGGCATTCCTCAAAAAATATTAAACAATTTATTCAAAATTGACCAAAAAGTATCCAGGCCGGGAACTCATAATGAGCCAAGCACAGGCTTGGGCTTATTGTTATGCAAAGAATTTGTCGAAAAAAATGGCGGTGATATTTGGGTTGAGAGCATCGATGGCAAAGGAAGTACTTTTAGATTTAGTTTACCCAAGCATCATTAATAAAACTTGTTTGTCTTAGAATCAACTTCATATCGAAAAGAGCAGAAAGTTGCCTTCGATACGCAATTCGTACTACTCAGTTTGTTCGTTTCGATACGCTTCGCTACACAACGAACGGTGCAAACCGCTCATTGTATTTTGTTGCCTTCGATACGCACTTCGTGCTACTCAGTCAACGGTGCAAATCGCTCATTGTATTTTGTTGCCTTCGATACGCACTTCGTGCTACTCAGTCAACGGTGCAAACCGCTCATTGTATTTTGTTGCCTTCGATACGCACTTCGTGCTACTCAGTCAACGGTGCAAACCGCTCATTGTATTTCGATACTTCGATAAACTCAGTGCATCGCAAGCTCAATAACCGTAGAAGCTTTAGCTTAGTATCGAAATGAGCAAACAGGAATTTAAGACATCCGATGTTTACGTAACCACTTGCTATATATGTAAATAGAGCTACAATATGAGATGAATCTCCCCCATTTTTACTTCATTTTCGGCAGAATATTTTCTATTATTTATTTTTTATTGACTTGACATGCAAACACTACCCAAATGAGTTGCAAAATCTGCCACTTATTTTAAAAATAATTTTTATTTTATTTTTATTTATTTTCTACACGGTTTATTTGACTTGCATACACTACCCAAATGAGTTGCAGAATTTCACCAAATATTCTATATTTTATTTTTATTTTATGTTTATTTATTTTCTACATCGTTTGTTTGACTTGCAAACACTACCCAAATGAGTTGCAAGCAAAAATGATGATTTTCTATGAATTTAACCATAAATTAAAAGCAAATTAACGATTTATTGCATAATTCTAAATTTTTGGAATAAATATGTAAATATTTTATTATTGTTAAATATTATAAAATAAATGCTAATTTTTTACTGCATACACTACCCAAATGAGTTGCAAATTTCTCCGCATATTTTTTATTTTATTTATTTTTAATATTTAGAATATTTTTTCAATGATTTTCTTGACTTGCAAACACTACCCAAATGAGTTGCAAAATTTTCCGCATATTTTTTATTTTATTTATAAAATATAGGCATATTATTTTTTATTTTATAGACTTGTAGTTTGCAAACACTACCCAAACAAGTTGCAACATACTACCCAAATTAGTTGAATCTCACTACCCAACAGAGTTGAATCTCACTACCCAATAAAGTTGATTTCTACTACCCAACAGAGTTGGACTTACTACCCAAACAAGTTGCACACACTACCCAATCGAGTTGTGAATACTACCCAAACAAGTTGCAAGACGTTTTCTAAATTATTATATATCAAAGGTTTATGGAGGCGAAAAAAGTCTCATATATTTACATATATTATCAGAATATATTCAGGAAAAAAAGAGAGAGTTGGCTTGCTGCCCTCTCTCTTTTTTAAAATATAAAAGGTAATAAATCAAATAATAATTTGTATTTAAAACACTTCATTTAATTCTTTCGGAAGCATATTCGAGCCATATTGCTGATCGATCTCTTCTCTGCGTTTATTGATTTCATCTATTTTATGGAATTTATCCGGATTCAATATCAAAATATCAATTTCTTTGGTTACCCCATGCTGCTCAATTCTAAAATCATTCAAATAACCGAGTTTTGTTGCGGTTTCGTAGCAATTATTGATAGCGGCACGCATTTTCTTCCAATTTCTCGTTTTTATATATGAATCCATTCTCAAAATTGTGCCAAGTGTTTCATAATTAATCTTTATTTGATAATCAGTTATGCCATTTTTTTTGCGTGTTCGCTGAGCCACTTCGGTAAGCAGATAATCAACAAAACGATACACAAATTTCGAGGCATTACCTACCAAAAGTTTGATTTCCTGATAGCAATTTGCAGGTTTCAACACAAAATATGTGTCAATTTGATCGATTAGAATTGGATTTGGCTCAATCACAATTGTGGTTAATTTCTCGTTTGCAAGAGTGTTATTCACATCCAAAAGTGTGCTGATTTCCTTTTTATTTAATTGCTCAAAACCCTCTGTGATATTGATAAGCGGGCGAATTGTTCGTATCACGTCCCAACGATAATCTTTCACTTTATCAAGCCAATATTTTTTTGTATAAAACATCAAGAATCGTTTTTGTGAGAGATCGCGAAGTGCCTTCAATGCTTCATCTCTTTCATTTGAAACAAATTCGAGGTATCCCCTACCGTAATCTTTTTTGTTTACTCCAAATTTTTCCAGATATTCTGATGGTGTAAATCTTAGTGATGGCAAATGTCCATCAAAACTCATCGCCTTGCTGTGAATTTCTTTTCCCGCCATATTGCCCTTGTAATCAGTGTTATTGAGCATTGTTTGAATTGCAAATAGTGCTTTTTCCTGACTTTTAGAGAGATCGAGCCCCACCACTTCAATGCGGTATTCATCCTTTTGCTGCAATAATTCTTCCTTATTTTTGGTGTCTGTTTCGCTTTCGATAATATCAAAAATAGTGTTTTGTGCTGGCTTGTTTTTGCCTTGTTTTTGCAATTGGGAATGTAGCGAAACCTTTACTATGTCTTTGTTTATGCTTTCTTTTATCAACTCGTTACCGTTAATATTTTGGCTTGCGAGTTTCTGCAAAAATTCCAGCATATTCTGCTTTACTACGGGCGTGGATTTATCTATTTCGTTTCCGTTTTCATCAATCTCAAAAATCTTCACTATTGGCGAGGTTATCGGTCTGCCATCTATCTGAAAATATCCTTTTACGCAATTATCCACTACATATAGATTTTTGATTTCCGGTGTTGCTTCCAAGCATAAGAGCTTATCTGTTTCAAGGATATGTAGTAAAAATGATTCTTTTGATTGTTTTCTTTTTTTCATATAATAATCCACTTATTAGGCGTTTAGGAAATTATTTTTTTCTAAATATTCGGTGATTGCTTCTGCCGCAAGTTCGGATAAATCGCGTTTTTTGCGTACTTTCATTATTGCCAGAGAATCCATAAGTCCTTCAGGTAGATAGAGTGTGCATTTTTTTAGGGTTTTATTTTTTGGTTCAATCACACTGTTTGATGTATTAACGTTATTACTGTTAGACGTCTGAACGCTATTACTTTTAGCGGTATTAACGTTATTCTGCTTTGATGTGTTTTGTACTGCTTTTTCCTTTTTGACGTTTTCACTTTTTAATGTTTTAGCGGATGGCTGTTTTGATGTTTTAGCGTTTATACGCTTAGACGGTTTTACATTATTGTCGTTGCCGGCTACATATATAACCACATCTTCTCTTAATTGTTCGCTTGTGCTTTCTGAGTAGTCGGATTCATCATAATCATCTGAATTATTAATCAATCTGTCGAATCCTTTCATCATATTTATTTTCTTACTCATATTTATTTCCTTTTATAATTTGCTTATTTCATTAACTAATAAATTATAATCTTCTGCTCCGTTGCTTTTTGGTGAATATGTAAATATATCCATTCCGCCTGCAACTGATTCTGCGAGAGCAATATTTTCTCGTATTACTGTTTTCATAAATTTATCTCCAAATAGTTCGCGAATTTTATCAACTACTCCCCTATTTAGAACTTTTCTATGATCATATCTAGTTGCTATCACGCCTCCAATTTCCAATTCTTTATTTAATTTTTTTATTTTTTCTATAATTTCAATAAATTTTGCCAATCCGTTCAATGCAAGGAATTCTGATTGCACAGGTATGAACACTTTTTGAGCCGCAACAAGCCCGTTTAATGTCAAAAGACTCATTGAGGGTGGTGCATCTATCAAAATGTAATCGTAGCGACTTTCTAATGGTGAAATCATCTTTTTAATTAGTTGGTCGCGTTGCTTTTGTTGAGATATTTCAATTTCAGCTCCTGACAAATCTAATGATGAGGGAACTAAATGCAATTTTTCTGATATTTTTATGATTGATTTCTCAATTTTTTCATTCTCTAAGAGTAATTCATATAGTGTTACTTTTGGTCTATCATAAATTCCAAGCATTACCGTTAGGTTTGTTTGTGGATCCAGATCAATCAATAACACTTTATTGCCCTGATTGGCAAGCCCGGCACCAACATTCAGGCAAGTAGTTGACTTTCCTGTTCCACCTTTGTGATTCGAAAAACAATATATTTTTGCCATTATTACCTTTCTTGTTTATTACATTTTTACATAATTACTTTATAGCGTTTATACATTATTACGTTATAATGTTACTACGTTAATACATTATTGCGTTAATACGTTAATATGTATAGACGTCTAAGAGTTTATGCTGTTGCTAATTGTCTTTTTCTCTTGTTTACTGCTTTGGTTCTATCTTTTGCACTTACCTGTGTATTTGTTTCTATTGTATCTTCATCATCCGTTGATGTAAAATATTCTCTTAATGCATCTTCGGAAATATAGAATCTTCCTCCAAATTTCTTTGCTTTTAGTTTCCCTTTTGCAATATAACTTCGTAATGTTACGGTGCTGATTCCTATAGTTCCTGCAATATCTTCGAGCGAATACAGGTTCAAATCGCCAAATTTTACAGCCATATTAATTCTCCTAATTTATCTAAAATGGTGAATAATTATTGATTATATTTTCTTTAATTTTTAATATTGGAGCATCGAACTTGAGCAATGCATTTTCATTAATTGATCCATTTCTATTCTTTAAAATGTGAACTTCAAAATCAATTTCGCGGTCTGTTGTAACAACTTCTTTTCCTTTGCAATTTAATAATTTTTTGCGCTTATCATTCTTGAATTCTTCATCTGCTTTTTCTTTGTCTATTGCGGTTTTCCAGTTATAAAGACCGAGTACTATATTAGCATCTTCTTCCAAGTTTCCAGCTTCTTTTAAATTGTCGAGTTGTGGTTTCATTTTTGCATTTTCTCTGTTTAATTGTGCCCCAACTATGAGCGGTATATCTAATGTGGTTGCGGTTTCTCGCAATGTTTCGGATATTCTTGCAATTTTAATTCGTTCAGAATCATATTTTGCAGAAAATTTAATTCTTTGTGCGTAATCTACAAATATCGCACCTGTTTCTCGCATTGAATGTGCATTTTGGATGACTCCGGCAAGCACATTTATATCCAAAGCTTCATCAATGAGCCATAATCTGCCTTCCTGTACATATTGATTGTAGCGGCGAACTGCAAAATTAATGTTTTCGTTATATGTTTGCTCATTTTTCAAATAATATTCTATCTGATTGGTATTCTTGAACTTAAGCTGTTCGTTTACAATTGATTCTGCTAATATGTTGATTATTTTTATGTATAGTGCAGTTTTGCTTTCTTCGTAGGAAAATAGATAGAATGAACGTTTCGGGTATTTTTCAATCATATTTAGATAGAGATTTAGCAAAAATGTAGTTTTGCCATGACTTGGTCTTCCAGCCACAAGTGTAACAGCACCATTTGGAATATTCAAATATTTATCAATACTCTCAAATCCTGTATCTAAACCGCTTTTCCGCTTTTGAATATCGTTAAGAGCTTTATCAATTGAGTATGGAGTGATAATTTTATGTGAATTTACCGCTTTTACTTTGTTTAAATTGGTATTTAAGTATTCAAATAGTTTATCATACTCGGCATTATTTTGCATTTTATTAGCATTTTTTAGTATATTTTTATACATTTCTGCTAACTTTTCACGATTGTATTTATCTCGATAACTGTGAATATAAGTCGTTATTGCTTCTGGATTTATACCGAATTCATTTATTAAATAATTGATTATGTACTCGGAATGTATCGGATTATTTGTTTTACTTTCCAATTGTAATAAATTATTGATAATTTTATCTTTTTCAATATCATTATTGATGTCATACTGTTCGATAGTGCGCTGTGTAAGCCACTTTACAGAGTTTAAAGCACGAAATATTTGTTTTTGTAGTTCATCAATTGAATGATTTTTTAGATATTCATCAGGATCTTTATATGGATGGCTCGTTGCAACGTAAATATTTGTATTATAATCATTTAACAGTTCTATTGCTTTATCGGTGCCATTTTTTCCTGCTTTATCGTTATCAAGAAAAAGTATAGTATTTTGAAATTTATGATAATTGAATGCTTGACTAATTTGTGCTTGAGTAGGGGAGTCGCCACCACATGCAACAACGCCTGAAATCCCGCGTTGTGTAAGCAAAAGAGCATCAATTATTCCTTCCACAATTATCAAGGTATCTGATTTTTTTGCATTGTAAAAATTGAAAAAGTATGATCCGCGTTCCAATCCTTTTGAATATAGATATTTTGGTGTAATTTCACTTTCAATTGCCCGCGTAACAAAGCCGTCCAGTATGCCATATTGATTGAATACAGGTATCAAAAGTGGATGTCTATTCGAAAATGTATCAACTATTTCTTCTATCAAAAAGAATGAATGGTTGCGGTTTCTGAGGTATTTCTTCAATTCATCAATAACAGGTAAATAGCCGAAATCCATCTCAATTATTTCATTATCTTGATAGCCGCGATTGCGAAGATAATTTATAACTGTGCCTCCATATTTCCATAAACCTGTTTTTGCAACCGCCAAAATATCCTTCAATAGTTGCTCTTTTTCATTCATTTTCTTGTACTTTTCTTGCTCTTCGGGGCTAATTTCCGGCAGTGATGTGCCTGTTATTTTTGCAAGTATTTCTACCGCAGAATCGTTTGAAATATGGTCTCGTTCTGCAATATATTCAACTATTCCATTGACATATCCGCAATTATTCTGTCGATTACAATAAATGTAATAGCCATTATTTGATATGTATGCCGAACTCTGACTACACTGCGGACAAGTTAAATAAGTATATCGCCCTTTTAGCTTAGGATTCAATTCTGGCAAGGCATCCGAACGATTCAGTTGCTCCAAAATGTTTCCTAATGATGCTCTGATATTTTTCATTTTATCCTTGCTTTTAAATGTATTGGTGTATTAATGTAATTATGCTATAGTGTTTATCCGTTAATACTTTCAGACGTCTATACATTTTTACATCTTAACGTTAATACATTTAAATACCATAAATTATTCTGTATATTTTAATAATTAAACAATTCTTAATCTAATTCAAAGAATGCAAAATTAGTAATCTTTTATCACTAATACAACAATTATTATCGTTAAACACATAATATTTTATGTTTGTTGTATGTTAATCATATATTAAACAAGTAGTTTTTGTCGTTTTTGTATAATTTTAATCTATTTCTAAAGTATTTTTGTTTGAATAAGCAATTAAAATTTATGTATAGTATAATTAAATTATTGATTGATATAATTAAAATATTTTGATTGTTGAGAATTTCATTAAACAACTAAAAATAAGATATGAATTTTTATGGTAGTATTAGCCATAACTAAATTTACCGAGTTACACAGAAATATGACCTATCTACACATTGAAATGTATGATCTACACATTTGTGGAAAACTTTTCAATTTTTTTTATTATATTAAGAACTGTTTTAAAACAAACTTATGTTCTTTGCCGATCAAACAAACGATTTCTTACAATATTTTTTGATGAATATTTGGTGTTATAATTCATAATATTTTAAAATAATTTCAAAATATTTCCTCAAAAAGACACTTTTTTTAATTATTTTCAATTATTTTCAAAAAATATCACTTTTTTTCACTTTTTTTGAAACCTAAAAGCACCAAAAAGGATACATAGTAAGTGAAAGAGAGCAAAATGAAAAAAGAATGTTTTATGTTATAAAAATTAGATTTTTAAAAAAATAAATATGGAGAGAAAAATGCATAATTTTTACAAAATGTTATCATTAATGACTTTAATTATACTACTTTATTCCTGCTCTCAAAAAATTGAGAGGAAAGAAATTATTGTGGAGAATGTTGCGGATTCACTATTGAAATGCTGTCCTGATGGTGGTGGTTTACTTCCTGAACCTATCAATATTGGTAGGAAATCTGGAATTGTTAAGAAAGATTTAGATAAGTATTTACTTTATGAAGTGAAAACAACTCCATCAGAACAATATAAGGACCATTCTCCATTTATTGAAATAAATAGAGAAAATAATATGATTGAGAGATTATGGTTTACTACTTCGCGAACTTTTCCCGGGCTGATAATTTCTACTGAATTGCCACAAAGATTATATTATACGGAAAGAAAACTAAATGAAAATGGTTCGTGTCCATCTGAAGGATGGGGAGAAATCAAGGAATTCAAAACAAATGTAGATTTATTTGATAAATTAGTTACTGGTGCGGTAACTATTGCCGGTGATACAATGATTTTGTCGGCAAGCCATATTGAAAATTTAAATCCCATAAAATATAACAATCATAATGATCTTTATATGTTAATTAGACAAAAAAATGGAGGATTTAACTTTGCAGATAAAGAAGATTTACAAAATAATGTAATCAACATACTTTGTTCTGACTCAACATGGGAGTCACAACCAACACTTTCCCCAGATGGAAATCATCTGTTTTTCGTTTCAAATCGCCCTATTAATGTAGGTGGAAAGCCAGCTGATATGAATATTTTTTATTCTACCAAGAATGAACGTAATGAATGGGATTCTGCGAAAGTATTTATATTTAATTCTACATTCAATGAAGAATCTCCCCAAATCTCTCCGGATGGTAAATTCTTATATTTTGCTACTGATAATCCTAAATATGCTACTAAAGGAGGCTTTGATATAGTTGCAATAGAATTTGAAAGTATAATGAAAGGTGGAACAATTAAGCATATAATTGGAAATAAATTTAATGGTACTCCTAAACTTGCAGAAGAATTAATGCCAAAAGGTTGTGATACGTTTTCGATTTCGATAAACGATAGTTATAATCAGCGTTATCCGCATTTATACTATAATCAGGCAAATAAATTAAACGCTGGAAAAGCCATTTATTGGTCAAGCGATAATACTCAAGGGTATGGTGGTTATGATATTTATGGTTGTGCTATACAAAATCCATGCATTGAGTTGGAAATATATGTGCTTGATGCTTGTACTTTTGAAAAGGTTGATAATGCAGTGGTTTCTATTGATAAATACGCACAAGAGTTAACTCCAACTAATAATAATTCAATTAAAAAATATAGACTTAATTCAAATCAAAATTACACAATAAAAGGTGGTTCAAGTACATTTGGAGCAAACCAATTTAATGGAAAAGTTTATACAAAATGGCTTGAACCTAAAATAATGACTGATTATAATCAGATACTTTCCCAATCTAATCATAAAAAATATGAAACAGTTACTGTTGATGGAAAAGATTTTTTCAATATTTGGGAAAGTAAATTAGGTACAGTTGAAAGCAGAAAATTAGATTCTTCTTTTATAACTATAAATGATATTCAAAGAATTTCCATTAAAGAAACTATTATAAGTTATGGGAACAAAGAAACAAATAAAGACAAAAAGTATTCATTTGATAAGATAATCGAATCAAATGAAACAATTTATGGAGTGGTAAGATCAGCCACCAATAATAATTCCAATGAATGTAATTATTTGAATTGTCAAGATGAATTCACATCCAAATTGAAAGTTGAGGGAGCAAGTGTTTTATCTGAAAAATCAAGAAATAATCAAATTCAAACACCGCAATATTTGCCAGAAGCTCTACTTATAAGAGATACAGTATTTCTAACCAAATGCGAAAAACCAATATCAGTAAAATTGATTGTTGATATATTTGATAAATGCGATAAAAATGACTTTGTTGCAGAGCCTGTTATAAGATTGGTGGAATTGGAATCTGGAAGAGAAATCAAAACAATTGAGCAAAATAATCAATTACAGGTATCATTTGCTCTTGATTTAAATAAAGAATATCGAGTATATGGAGGCTCAACACTAACAACTTCGAAAACAAATTGGTTTAATAATATGATATTTAGAGGTTATGTTGATATTTACAATAAAAGCTGTCCGACAGATCCATACTTAAATATCATAAACGGAGCGGTTGTTCCTTCTGAGAATACAAGATCAGGAATTATTTCTACCAAAGGAATCACAGGTTACAAAACATTCTACGATACAGTCTATGTTGCAAAATCAATGATAAGTGGATTTGATTGTTCTTGCTTCTCTATTGATTTATTAGAGCATAAAAATCTTGCATGGTTTCAAACAGCATTTTGGGAATTAAATTTACCGGAATATTTGCCCATACATTTAAAAGATTTGAACAAGGGATTTGATTCTGTTGCAATGTATAATGCTTTGATCAATAATGATGAAAAAAGTTATTTGGAAAATAATTTATTCAGAAAACATTCGGATTATCTTGATAATTATTATTCAAAAACTATGTTCGATTTAATTGAAAGTGATGGTTATACTTATTCCATTGCAAATGGAAGATGGATTGAACTACATCCAAATAATATGAATTGGGGAGTTAGACCTGAATATTCTTTAACTAAAAATAAAGTTAATTTTACTCAAGACAGACCTAAGAGAGTTCAACAGTATTTTGAATTTGCACAAAAAGCAGAAGAAAATTTGCAGTTGATGGTAGATGTTGTAACTAATAATTACTTGCCTATACTTGATTCTTTGCAAAGGTGGCTACCTGAAATTTACAAGGATGTCAAATTGCTAATTCAAGTGAATGCTTTAAGTGATCCGCGAGCGGTTGACAGAGGTTGGTATATTGGCGATGTGGACATAAATTATGTTAGTTCCTATTATGATGACAAGTATGGAAAAATCCAATTCAAAGAATTGTTAATCAAGAAGCAAGATATAGATGAGAATAAGAAAAAAATTAAAAGTAAATCAGATTTGGGGAAAACGAACATTACATTGTCTGATTTAAGAGCATATAGTGGATATAAAGAAGTAATTAAAAGACTTAGACAAAATAATGAATTCAAAAAAAGATATTTGGATAATAATCTGGTATTCCTGCCTGAAATTGATAATAAAGTAAATATCAACAATTCCAAGATTATTATTCTTACAAAAGGCTTTGCAGAAGCAAAAGATGTGGTAAAAACAAGCCCATATCCATACATGTCTAATCCAATGGGAACAGGATATTTTAGTTATGATGAATATAGAAGAATAGAAATTGACATTAGTTTGGTTGGTATGAACGGAGACAATGTTATTAAGTTGGATATTTGTAAAGAATTTGGAAAGGATTGCGAAAAATATCAACCAATAATTAATACAAATCCTGTTCCTACTCAAGAGAAGCATAAATCTTTGAATGGTTTGGATGTAAATAGAACTAAGAAATCTGTTTTTGAAGAATTCATAGATACAGAAGACAAACAACGAGAAAGAGAAAGAATTCTAAACAAGAGGAATGCTATTAAAATTAATCCACAATTGAATATGCCTATTCAAAAAACAGATTCTATCATTGGTAAATCAGGCAAAAAAACAAAAGATACTCAAAAATCTGGTTCGACAGTGCAAAATAATTCCAACAATTCTCAAGTTGTTTCTAATCCAAAAATAAACAACAACGATGTTAAAGAAAATAATAATTCGGCTACAATTGCAAGTTCAAATGATGCAAACAAAATACAAAGTAATATTCCAGAATTGGATTTGGACAATTCAGAGACATATACAATCATATTTGGGATAAGTAACTCAGAGCAAGAAGCAATAAATATTATGACTAAATTAAAATCAAAGAAAATTGCTGATTTGGGTTTGGAACTC
>JANJUO010000483.1 GCA_024710535.1 bacterium | reverse complement strand
ATCTATCGAATTAGCTGGATTTGATATTTTGAAAATTGATTCGAAAATTCATCATTACGGTTATTCGAAGCCTACTTATGAAAAGAAAAAACGTAACAAAGAAATGCTTGAATTAGAATTAAGCGAAAATCAAAGTGATTTTTTGAAATATCATTTGGCAAATACTGAGTTTAGTTTGAATAATTATCAAGTGGCTCAGAAATTATTTTATGATTTAACCGAAAGCAAAGACTTGTCTATAAACCAAATTGAACATATTAAAATTAGGCTTGCACAAATCGGTTTGCTTACGGAAAATGTCGAAGAAATTCAGAAGTGGACTTCATTTTCTGCAAAGGATATCAACATCGAAGGATTAAGACTTTTTATACAAGCATCATTAAATATAATGCAAAAAAAATATAATAATGCATTAATTCTTCTAAATTCCTCTGCTGTAAATAGATCCTCACTTGTTGATAAGAAAGTTGTGAAAGATGCGGTTGAATTTCTCACGAAATTATTATGAAAAAGTAAAATTTTATTAAATTTCATTGCTAATTACAACAAAAATTGTTTTTTTAAGTCTTTTGATTGTTTTGTAATCAATTTTGTTTTGATGATTTGATAAATGTAAATGACATATTGACAAGTAATGACAAACGCCCACTAAATGAGCGTGAGCAGGAAATCTTGCGCCGTATCGTACATTTATACATTCTTAAGGCAAGCCCGATTGGCTCGAGATTTCTTTCGAAATATATTCAAGACCAAATGAAATTATCACCCGCGACATTGAGAAATATAATGTCCGACCTTGAAGATCTTGAATATATTAGTCATCCACATACTTCTGCCGGAAGAATACCAACTGATAAAGGATATAGATTCTATGTGAATTCTATGAATAATATCGAGCAGTTATCTCCAAATGAAATTATGGCAGTGCATGGAAAACTCAATCAGGCAGACAACGATTCGATATTGAAAAATGCTTCTAAAGTTTTGGGAATGCTCTCGAAATTTCTTGGCGTGGTTGAGATTCCCAAATTAAAAGAGTATATTGTAGAGAAAATTGAGATTGTTCCTTTAAGTTCCACAAGGGTTTTGGTAGTTTTGGATTTGCAATCTAATATAGTTCGCACAGTTACTCTCGAAGCGAAAATGGAGTTCGAACGCAGTTATTTGCATCAAATTACTAATTTTTTGAATGAAAGAATTGCCGGAAAGCCTTTGAGTTTCATTAAAGAAAATTTTGAAAATATTATTAGCGATACAGATTATTCAAATACACCTTTAATCCGATTATTCACTAATTCTCTTGATAAAATTTTCGAGAATAATAACACTGAAAGAGTTATCATTACAGGAACACATAACCTTCTGGAATATCCCGAATTCGAAGATCTTAAACGAGTTCGAAGTGTTATTGAATTGATAGAAAATGAAGATGTGATAATTCACTTGTTGGATAAATGTGATTATCAAGAAGGAGTAACGGTTTTGATAGGCAGTGAATTGCAAAATGATATACTAAGCGATTATTCATTAATCAAAACTAACTATAAATTCGGCTCTGCATCCGGTTCAATTGGGCTTATTGGTCCCAAAAGAATGAACTATGCAAAAATGATGTCGATAGTAAAGAATGTATCCGACATCATAACTGCAAGTTCTGATAATAATTCCAATTAATTTATTTTTGCATATCGTCTTAATAATTCAATCAATACTCTAAAATCTTTTGGAAATTCTGCCGAAAGTTCTATATTTTCTTTGCTTGCAGGATGAACAAAGCCAACAGATTTTGCGTGCATTGTAATTCTTGAAATAATTGGAAATTCTGTTTGATTTTTCTTCAAATTAAATTTTCTTTTAATTGAAGAAAGATAGAATTCTTTGTTTTCATTGTATAAATCATCAACAAGCAAAGGATGCCCGATTGCCGCAACGTGTGCACGAAGTTGATGCTGTCTGCCGGTAACTAAATTACACTCTACTAATGAGGCAATTCTGAACCTCTCTAAGACTCGCAATTGTGTTAATGACTCTTTTCCCCTTGCTGATGGTATCACTCCACCTCCGCGTCCGGGATTTGCCATCAATGGAATATCGATTTCCAAACTGTCATCTACAATAATGCCCGAAACAACAGCATTATAGATTTTTCTGACTGTATGCTTTTCGAATTGAATATTCAAATCTCTATGGGCTTCTGCGTTTTTTGCAAATAGAATTATGCCGCTGGTTTCGCGATCCAATCTATGAACAACAAAAATTTCTCCATATTTTTCTTTTAATAATTTATCTAAACTTGGTGCATTCCTATCATATCTATCTGGAATTGTTAAAAGCCCGGACTGCTTATTGACTGCAATAATATGCTCATCTTCATAATTGATTTCAATATTGATTTTCATTACTATTTTATTTCTCCTTTTTTGGTGGTTTGCTTAGAATTACAGAAGATGGATTATCTGAAATAATCATTAGAGCATTCTGAAGTTCTTTGTTCGTTTTATTCAATTCAATAAATGTTTCCTGCAAACTCATTATTGTATTTTCTGATTTGTAGCC
>JANJUO010000444.1 GCA_024710535.1 bacterium | reverse complement strand
TTGCTTTATAAATTAAATTTTCTTCTAATTTAATATCAAAAAATGGTTCAATTTCAATTTTTGTTTGATTTGAAGGAATAAATTCAAGAAAATCACATAAATTTATCTTTGCAAATACAGTATTTATATTGTGATATCCGTCTATTCTCTTTTGAATTACCTGCAAACCCAAATTTATTTTGGCATTGGCGGTTATTTTTGATATTTTCATATTTTTGAATTTTACAATTTAACAAAATTATTACAGTAACAAATGAAAAATACTAAAAACGAATATAATCAAAATGAAACAATTAACGAAGTTTTAATTGAAAACTCAATAGAAAATTCAGAGAAAAAGCAGAAGAAGCAGAAAAAAGACAAGCATATTTCTTATTCACAGGAAATTCTTAGAAAAGGAATTCACCTTTTATCGTTATCTATACCAATTACTTACATTTTTGTGGACAAAGGGTTAGCAATGACTGTGCTTTCTTTGATGGCAATAACAGCAGTTTTACTTGATGTTCTGAGCAAACGTATTCCATTTTTTAATAATTTAATTTATGGCAATTTTGGCAATATGCTAAGAAAGCATGAGCGTAAAAAGAAAAAATTTGTTCTTAATGGAGCGTCTTGGGTATTGATTTCAGCAGTGATTACGGTTTTTATATTTCCAAAAATAATTGCAATTACTGCTTTTATTATATTGATAGTATGCGATATCGCGGCGGCACTTATCGGCAGAAAATGGGGTACGCACAAATTATTCAATAAATCTTGGGAAGGTACTTCTGCATTTATTGTATCTGGATTCATTGTAATTGGAATTGTAGGCTCTGTTTTCAGTGCGCCATTTTCTTTTTTTGTAGCCGGAGTTCTTGCCTCTATAATTTCCGGATTTGTTGAAGCAATGTCGAAAAAATTAAAAATTGATGACAATCTTTCAATTCCAATCTCTTTTGGGATTGTGATGTGGGTTGTTGAATATAATTTCTCTTTGTTTAACCAGCCATTTTTGGATTTAATTAAATAATTATGATTGATTTAAGAAGCGATACCGTTACAGTTCCCACACAAGCAATGCGGGAAGTGATGTTTAATGCCGAAGTCGGCGATGATGTTTACGGCGAAGATCCAACCGTAAACAAACTCCAGAATTATGTTGCAAATTTGTTCGGCAAAGAAGATGCACTATATGTCCCATCTGGAACAATGAGCAATCAACTTAGCATAAAAATACTAACAAATCCGGGCGATGAAGTAATCACCGAAGCCGATGCCCATATTTATTATTATGAAACAGCCGGACCATCAATACTTTCGCAAGTACAAATCCGTCCTATTGCTTCGGATAATTCTATGCCTGATTTAGATAAAATCGAGTCTGCAATCAGACCCGACATTTATTATTTCCCAAATTCCAAACTGATTTGCATCGAAAATACACATAATCGACATGGTGGAATGGTAGTTGAATATGATTATTTGGTAAATTTGCGAAAACTTGCAGATAAATACAATCTCAAACTACATTTGGATGGTGCCAGAATTTGGAATGCCCACATCAAAACCGGTGTACCGCTTTCTGATTATGGAAAATTATTCGATACAATTTCTGTATGTTTATCAAAAGGTTTAGGTGCTCCCGTAGGATCTTTGATAGTTTCAACCAAAGAAAATATCTCAAAAGCATTAAAATGGAGAAAAATATTTGGCGGTGGAATGAGGCAGGCAGGAATTATTGCGGCGGCTGGTCTTTATGCCTTGGAAAATAATCTTGAATTGATGAAAAATGACCACAAAAATGCTCAATATTTTGCGCAAAATGTTAATTTAATTGATAAAATTTCATGTAATCCTGAAAAAGTTCACACGAATATTGTGGTCTTTGAATTAGATAAATCATTGAGTCCCGAAAAATTTGTTTCTGATTGTAAAGAAAACGGCTTACATTTGCATTGGATTGGCGATAATAGAATTAGAGTGGTTTTCCATCTTCAAATTTCTGATCAAGATACCGAAAATGCTTTAGAAATAATCAAAAAATCTATTAATTAATTGAATTGAACTATGAAAAAAATCAGCCCAGAAGAAATTTTAAAAAATCTTGATAAATTTAGTCACAGATATTCATCTCAAGTGAAATTTAATGAAGTTGACTCAATGAAAGTTGTGCATAATGTTCAATATTTTAATATATTGGAATTTGCGCGAATTAAATATTTGGAAGCAATTGGAATTGAAGTTAATCGCAAAACATTTACATCCGAAAATTTGATATTCACTGTACATCATGAACTTGACTATTATTATCCATTATATTTTTTTGATACTTATGATGTTCATTCAAGAATTGCCTCTATTAAGAATTCATCATTTGTATTTGAAAATATAATTCTTGACAAGGACAAAAAAGTTATAGTTCGCTCATCTACAATTTTGGTTTATGTTGATAAAACAGAACTCCAGCCAATAAGAATACCGGATGATATTAGAGAAAAAATAAGAGTTTTTGAAGGCGATAATTGCATTTTTCTGGATTAAGAATGAAACAATTTGAGAAGATATCAAGTAAAGAATTGGCATATCAAGTAGTTATGCCACGCTTAGATACCGAGAAATATTTTGAAGACGAAAAACATAATGAATTCATTAGCCAATTGGCAAGCAACTCAATTGTAGGTTTTTGTGTTTTTGGTGGAAATGCCGAACAAGTTGAGATAATGACCAATGAATTACAAAATCTTGCAAAGATTCCATTAATTTTTTCTGCTGATTTTGAATTTGGTTTGCCAATGCGATTGGTTGATGATGGGACTTCATTTCCACATAATATGGCAATTGGCAAAGCAGGAAAATCAGAATATGCTTATAAAATCGGCGAGGCAATTTCAAAAGAAGCAAAATCTATTGGAATAAATTGGAATTTTGCTCCAGTTGCCGATATTAATTCAAATAAAAATAATCCGATTATTAATATTCGATCTTTTGGCGAAAATTCTGAAATTGTTTCGGATTATGCTCTTGAATTTATCAAAGGTTCATCTTCTCAAAAAGTAGTTGCTTGTGCAAAACATTTCCCCGGTCATGGTGATACTGAAACAGATTCTCATATTTCTATGCCTATTTTGAATAAATCTATTGAAGAATTGGAAAATTTGGAATTGATTCCATTCAAAAAAGCAATTGCAAATGGAGTAAAATCAATAATGGTTGGGCATTTGGCGGTTCCTGCTTTGGATGATAGCAATTTGCCGGCTTCATTATCAAAAAAAATTATCAATGATTTTTTGATTGAACAATTAGGATATAAAGGCGTAATTATTACAGATGCTTTGGATATGCACGCAATTTCGGATAATTTTTCAAGTGAAGAAGCTGTTGTTAAAACTTTAGAAGCGGGTTCGGATATTGCTTTGATGCCAAAAGATGTGATGACTGCATTAGAATTTCTGGAAAAATATATTGAAACGAATATTGATTTCCGTAATAAAATAATTGCTTCATATACTAAAATCTATAATTTAAAGCGCTGGTGCGGACTAATTCCACGATTTGCCATCTTGGATAAATATTCCAAAATATTCCTCGAGCATCAAAAA
>JANJUO010000429.1 GCA_024710535.1 bacterium | reverse complement strand
GTCTACGACGGCCCCAGCAAGAGCCACAAGAAACGCGAAGTCGAAGCCCTGCAGACGCTGGGTGAAATCCTGGTCAAGCTGCCTGACGCGCAGTTCAAGCGCATCGAACTGCCGGAAGAACTGCGCGAGGCGGTGGCCGCCTGCCGCAAGATCACCCAGAACGGCGCGCTGCGGCGGCAAAAGCAATACATCGGCAAACTGATGCGGGCAGTCGACCCGGCGCCGATCCAGGCGCAGATCGACGCCTTCAACGGCGTGTCCGCGGCGGAAAACGCCAGACTGCACCAGGCCGAGAAATGGCGCGAGAAACTCATCGCCGACAACGAGGCGCTGACGCTGTTTCTCGACAAGCATCCGGATACCGATGCCACGCATCTGCGGCAGCTGATCCGCAATGCGCGCGACGAGGCCGCGCGCAACAAGCCGCCCAAGGCCTTCCGGGAAATCTTCCGGGTGATCCGCGAGGCCATGCAAAAAACGGATTGATCCGCGAAGTGCGCGAAGAGACGCGAAGGAAAATATCGAGGGACGTTTTTCGTGTTCCTTCGCGCACTTCGTGGATAAAGAGGTTTGAACCGGGAGACAGCCATGTGGGGCCGCATCGTCAAAATTGCATTGAGCCTGCCGTTTTTGATCGTCGCCGGGCTGTTCGGCCTGTACCTGGTGTTCGGTTTTTTCCTGGTGGACCCGCTGGCCAAAAAGCTGCTGCCCTGGGTCGGCGAAAACAAGCTTGCAAGCCGGCTGAGCGTGCAACAGGTCAAGTTCAATCCGCTCACCCTCGAAGCCACGGTGGACGGCCTCAAGCTGGCCGAGATGAACGGCGCGCCGCTGGCCGGTTTCGACCGGCTCTACGTCAACCTCGACAGCGTCGGGCTGTTCCGCTGGGCCTGGCGCATCCGCGACGTTCAGCTCGAACGGCCGCGTGCCATCCTGACGGTGCAGCCCGGCGGCAAGCTGAACTGGGCGGCGCTGATCGCCAAGCTCAATGAAAACAAGGAGCCGCCATCCGATACCCTGGCGCGGGTACTGATCGATCGCATCAAGATCGACAACGGCAACATCGAATACACCGATGCCGATCGCACCGGCGCCCCCTTCAAGGCGGCGCTGCAACCGCTCGGCATCAAGCTCGAAGGCCTGTCCACGCTGCCCGAGGACAGGGGCGATTACCTGATCGCGGCCAAACTGCCGGAACAGGGCGGCACGCTCAAATGGAAAGGCGACGTCAGCTTGAACCCTGTCGCATCGAGCGGCGAGCTCGGGCTGCAGGGGGTGCAGCTGGGCAATCTGCTGCGGGTGGTCAAGAGCCCGCGCAATTTCGAACTGCCGTCCGGCACGCTCGCTGCAGGCTTGCGCTACCGCTTCGCCATGGTGCGCGACAAAACCGGCACGGACGTGCCCTGGGTGCAGATCAACGGCGCCAACCTGGTTGTGCAGAACCTGGCGCTGGCGCCACGCGGCGAAGAATCGCATGCGCCGCTGCTGGAGCTCGCCGAGGCGCGCGTCGGCAACGCCAACCTCGACCTGGCCACGCGCCGCATCGAGGTGACGAGCGTCAGCCTGTCCGGCGGCAAGCTTACGGCGACGCGCGACCTCAAGGGCACGCTGGACTGGCAGACCCTGTTCGCTGCGGGCGAGGACGCTGCCACGCCCAGGCCAGCGGCAGCCAAACCGGCGGCAGCCGAAACCGCCGCGCCGTCGCTCCCGTGGAAAATCGACGTGCGTGAAATCAGGCTGGCCGAGTGGACGGCGCGTTTCACCGACCGGAGCTTTGCCGCGCCGCTCGGCGTGAGCGCCGAGGGTTTCGGCCTGACTGCGGCGTTGACGGGCGAGGTGGGAGCCGCGGCCGCCATCGACGTCGGCCCGGTCAACGCAGCGCTGGGCCCGCTGCGGGTGCAGTCGGGGGCGCAGCAGGTGGCGGAATTGCAGCGTGCGGCACTGGTCAACGCGCGGCTGAAGCTGGCGGAAAACCGGCTCGCCATCGAGGCGGTGGAACTCGGCGGCGTAAAAACCAGCGTGGCGCTGGACAAGCGCAAGACCCTCAACTGGACCGAAATTCTGAAGCCGGCGTCCGGCGCGCCTGCCGCAGCGACGGCCAAGGCGGAAACCGCGACGGCTTCGCCCATGGACGTGCAGCTCGCGCGCCTCAGCCTCGACGGCATTGAAGTCGGCATCGTCGACCAGTCGCCCGATGCGCCGGTCAGGCTCGATGTCGCCAGGGGCTTCGTCGCCCTGCAGGATCTCAGCCTCGACATGAACCAGGCGGTGCCCCTGCAAGCCGGCTTCGCGCTCAGGCAGGGCGGCCGTTTCGAGGCCAGCGGCACGGTCGTTCCGGGCAAGACGTCGGGCCGGCTCGACCTCAAGCTGGCCGGGCTGTCGCTGCAACCCTTTGCGCCCTACGTCAACCAGGTGGCCAGGCTCAACCTGCATTCGGGCGTGGCGTCGACCCGCGGCAGGCTGACGTTCGCGCAGGCGAAATCGGGCATGGCGCTGGGTTTCGACGGCGGCTTCGCGGTCGACGATCTCGCCATCACCGAAGAGGAAACCGAAGAGGCTT
>JANJUO010000382.1 GCA_024710535.1 bacterium | reverse complement strand
CATTAGGATATTTTGAGCTGTCAAGTCTTGTATCAAATTGAAATTAACGAACCGCCGTGTACCAGACCGGTACGCACGGTGGTGTGAGAGGACGGCGGGGAAAACCCGCCTCCTACTCGATAGTAGCAATGCAAAAACAAGAACAGAGCGAACTCCGTAGGAGTGACATATAAATTATGATTATATGTTGCAACTACGTTGCTCGATTGAGCAAACATTTATATTTTCTACTAATATTTTGCAACGATGTTGCTAATACAATACCATCAGCGATAAAATTTTTATATGTTCATATTTTCCCCGTAGAGATTAAATAGTATAATCGTTATGCAGTAATTTTATCAATATAATAAAAGCAAATCAAAAAATCTAAACAGCTGAATTTTTTCAATAAAAATATTTTATTGAAAAATTTTTCTTGCGTAATTTAGAAATTTTTCATAATTTTGAAGTCCCTGATAGCAGGCAATTGGAGGATTAGTCTAATTGGTAAGGCAGCGGTCTTGAAAACCGCCGGCAGTGATGCCTTGGGGGTTCGAGTCCCTCATCCTCCGCATAAACCGCTTATTAAAAGCGGTTTAAGAGGAAGAAAGAGCAAAGTGTATGGCAGAAAAACCATACACTTTTTTTTTATAACATTGCAAGAAATTTAGATAATTAAATCCAAAAAAAGGATTCATCAATCCGATCAGAATGACGATAGTGGCAAATTTGGATGTTCGTCATTCCGAACAGTGAGAGGAAGCCAGAATTATGTAATTTATTGATTTTTATAGATTTCTCACTTACGGCTCGAAATGACATATTACTTGCACAATCGTCATTCCGAACGAAGAGAGGAATCCAGCATGGAAATATTATTTATGAATATCTCGCTTTGTTCGATATGACGAAATCCTACTTCAATGTCATTAGGAGACACAGAATGACTAAAACAGTTTATTTAATTACAAATTTTGGATAATTATCAATTCCATAGTTGATTTGTACGTAGTATTTTATTAGTGTATACATTGCTTTTTCGACTAATTTCATATCATTTCTTAATAACTTCATGTCTAATACAAATAATCTATGTGGAAAAACTTTTTTTTTGGAAATATCAAAAATTATTTGCAAAAAAAAAAATAATGATTTATATTTGAATAAGTATTTGATACAGATTTAAATATTAATAATTGATACAAGTATTCCAAAATATTTCTGTTGAAAATATGTTTTTTGAAAAATTACTGCAAGCTAAACAAGTGCTTTTGTAAAGTGTAATGAACAAAATAGTTCTTCTTCTTATATTTTGAAGATTTACATCAGCAATAGTACAAGAAGAATTGTTTTTGCAAGCAGGTAAAAAAAATAAATTTTTAAAATTAATATGGAAAATAAAATGAAATTTTCAAATTTCAAAGCTATCACTATCATTGCATTTATACTTACAATTAATTTTTTAAGTGCTGCAACAAGCACTACAACAACTACTACAGGTAAATGTGCAATTGGTTCAAAAGTTGCATCTTGGACAACAACTACTGTTTATAATGATAAAGGACGTCCTACAGGTATGTCGGGTGTTGATTGTGATGGTAAAGTTTGGGCAAAAAATTTAGAAAATGTAAGCGGTGGAGCTTCGGCTGATTCAACTTTAAATGCTTGGATTTATAATTTGGA
Organism: bacterium; assembly: GCA_024710535.1. Taxonomy (GTDB): domain Bacteria; phylum Bacteroidota; class Ignavibacteria; order Kapaibacteriales; family UBA2268; genus JANJUO01. The sequence goes on along the minus strand of JANJUO010000382.1, from coordinate 1,290 downwards.
CGGAAATACTTTGAATTTAGCGGCAAATGCAGTATGTGATTACAGAATAATTAATGTTCAAACTGGTGAATGGGTATCAGATATTGGAACTATCTCGAATATTAATACCCCATTACCAATTGATATAACTTACTTGAATAGCGGTTTATATGCAGTAATTACATTTTCGAATGACGTTGCAATAAATTTCCTTCAATTTATGAAATAGAAATATTGTTTAACTAATTATGTTTTTATGATTTAATTTTGGTAGTGAAAAAGCTCCGTACATTGTTACCACTCAATCAGCGAACCAAAATTAAATTTCCATTGAAGTCATAGATGTCCTACACTGGTATGTTTATTTTGTGTTAGAAAGAACAAATATTTTTCCTACATGTTTGGATTTTATCACGTAGTGATTAAATTATTCGTAACATCTTATAATATTGAAATTTAGAAAAATATAATCACTACGTGATAAATTAAATCTAAGTATTGATATTTATTACCATAGTGCAATCTCTACGTGATAATTTAAGAAGATGTAGGAATTATTAAATTGAAATAATCTACATAATAAACATACCAGTCCTACACTTTTATAAATTGTAGGACAGTCATTATTTTTCATTGTTCCTTTTCATCAACAAAAGCGAATTTCGGATAATTCCTATTTCCGTAATTTATTTGAATATAGTACTTTATAAGCAAATTCATTGCCTTCTCCACCAATTTTTTGTCGTTTTCAATGACTTCGCTTCGAACTTTGAAATGTGTTTCTGCGGCGGCATAAGAGCCGGAATCCAATTCTGTGGTTAATGTTTGCGAAAGCAATATTTTCGAAATTTCTGAATTGCATTGCTTTATCAAATCACGATATAAATCAACAGAACTATTGCGAACAGCTTCTTTAATCTCCAAATTGATGTCGTTTGGCATTACAATAACCGTATCATCCATCAGATTTGTCAAGCTATCTGCAAGTTTTTTGCTTTCCTCGAATGTGGCTCCTCTTTTGAATTGACCAATCATTATTGGCATTCCATATTTTTCCATAAAATTCACCCAAAAACGCATACTTCCGCTTTTGAATGTTACAGACCAATAGCATTTTGCAAGAAGTGACTCACCGTAAGGATTCAAGTAAGTGCCTTCATAACATAGGTTTATAAATTTATATTCAGGCAAACTAATAGCACTTTCGTTGTTTTTAGTTTTGAAAGTTAAATTCCCATTTATATCGAATGCAAACCATTCCTGTGGCTTACCGAGCAAGTCTATTGGCATATATTTTCTTTGATTAGCATC
>JANJUO010000387.1 GCA_024710535.1 bacterium | reverse complement strand
AGCCCGGTGATACCCTCTTTGAATAGTTCGATGTCGCGATTATTAGGATAGATTCCAATGAAAGATTTTTTGCCAAGGAAAATCTCAACAATCGATTTGAAGAAATTCTTATTGCTTTTATTTAAAAGAACGTAAGGCAAGCCGATTGTGAGCAGGAAAATGCTCAAACCGAGGTCGAACATCCTTTTTAGAATTCGGTATCGCAATATATTAATATTGTATTTCGGGAAAAGTGAGATTTCACCGGAAATATCGTTCAAGATACGGGATGTCAGTAATTCTTCGAAGTGGTTCACTAAATGGAAACGCGCCTGATTTTCTGTGTTGTTCTGAATAATGTTGATGAGATCGGAGTTCCCTATGTTAGGTTCGGTGATTATCACTTCATCTATATCGTTTTCTTGTATGATCTGATTCAATTTGTTTATATGTCCGATAACTGGCAGATCAATCAGGTTTCTTGAACTATCAAATTCGGTTTTTACTAATCCAAGAAAGATAAATTTTACTGACTGCTCCAAACTTAGGTTATCGATTATATCGGCTGTGGTTTCGTTATCACCGATGAACACTACGCGCTTATCTCTGTTCTTTCCGAAAAGTTTGTCTGAAAGGTAAATCACAATTCTTATTATTGCGGAAAAGGAGATTGATAATGCAATCATCAAAACTAATAGTCCGCGAGAAAAGGCGTAGTTTTGGAAGAAGTACATTAATACTGAAATCACGAAAAATGAAATCAGCAAGCCGAAAACGTAGCGGCGAATTGTGTTCCTTGTTTCGAAATACTCGCCAACCGACACTAAGGAAACAAAAACTATCGATGAAACCCAAATAAATACATCTGGATAAGCATAATCTGGGAATCCAAAGAAGTCGCCAAATCTTATTTTTGTTGCAATTAGCAATGAAACATTAAGAAATATCAAATCAAGTGCAATAACCAGCGTTTCTTTTCCGGCTTTCATCAGATAGGCGATAATTTCTCTCAGGAAAATCCCTATTTTGATAAATGAAAGAAAGAGGATTGACTGTTTGTAATGCTTTCTTGCGTATATTTGCATAGCGGAATAGAAATGCTTTACATCGTTGATGTTACTGCGTTTGGTGCTTTCGCCTTTGAAATGGATAATTGTTGTTTGGTGAAAGTATGTTACATCATAGCCGGCAAGCTTTGCACGATAGCAAAGGTCGAGATCTTCTCCGTACATAAAGTAATCTTCATCGAAGCCGCCTAATTGCTTAATCAAATCGGCTCTTGCAAACATGAATGCGCCTATAACGGCATCAATATTGTATGTTTCTTCGGTAGAAAGGTATGTTTGATTATACTGAGCGAAGATTTTGGACTTTGGAAAAAGCGATTGCAAGCCGAACAACTTGCAAAATGATGCCCAAGGCGTTGGGAATCCTCTCCTGCACTGCATTTGAAAACTGCCATCGGGATTTAGTACTTTGCATCCGGCTATTCCGGTTTTGGAATTCTGCTCCATAAAGTTGAACATCATTTCCAAAGTATTATCACTGAGAATAGTATCGGGGTTCAAGATCAGCCAGTATTTTCCATTGGCATTTTCGAATCCGATATTGTTTGCTTTGGAAAAGCCAAGGTTTGCTTCATTTTTGATAAATTTTACTTCGGAGAATTTTTCCTTTAGATATTCAAGGGAACCATCTGTCGAGTTATTGTCAACGACAATTGTTTCAATTTTCAAGTCTGTATTACTATGCTCAATGGATTTCAAACATTTAAAAAGAAAATCCTTAACATTGTAGTTAACGATAACAATACTGATGTCATATTTGTATATTTTTTCTATCTAAATCTCAAAAAATAAGTAAAAAACATTGTAATTAATTGCTGAAAAATCAACAATTAATTGACGCATTTTTTTGTATATTATTTATTTTTTGTTGATAAATAATTCAAATTCAACATAAATGCCTCCCAATTTGAATTGGAAATGGAAGGCATAAGTATTAAATACAAATTATTTGGTATAGAAATCCTTCGAAACATTTTCTTTATCTCTAATTTTTTTGCTGAATCTACGCCTTGCTTCGAATTCATCCTGAAAATTAGCATTAATAGAGAAAATATTTTTACTGAAATGCAATGAATTGTCGATGCTAATATCTCTTGAAAATTTCTCAATATCGTGCTCGGTTCCGATATAAGTAAAAGTCCAATTCTTATTCTTTCTTTCTTCAATCATTTGCTTGATTGTGGATTTGCTAAACTCTCTTGAAGCATTTTCTTCGCCATCTGTAAGGATAGTAACCAGCACATTATAATCTTTGATGTTTTCCAAATGTTGATCTAACTTCTGCACGCCAAAGCCAATCGCGTCGAACAAAGGGGTGTTTGCCTCCGGGCGATAGTTTTTGCTGTTAATTTCATCAATTTTCTCTACCGGATCGATGAAATGCAGTAATTTCTTGCTCAAACCATTAAATGAAATGAAGGAAATGAAGTGCTCTTGTTCAGGAAATTCTTTTTGAATTCCCTTAACGGTTTGCACTAATTCGTTGAAGCTTTTGATAATCACATTTTTGATTGATTCCATTGAGCCACTCTCATCCAAGATGATGAGATTATGTACCTGATGCTTCTTTTCCATAATAAATCCTCTTAATATTGTTAAATTTATATTTTGATTCAAAAACAAATCAAAAC
>JANJUO010000378.1 GCA_024710535.1 bacterium | reverse complement strand
AAATTTCCTGAATCATCATAATCTTCTTGTGACTTTAGATATTCATAACCCGATTCATCATTAACACTTTCCTCGCTTTCCCTATATTTTATGCTACCCGAAAGTTTATCAAGAAATGTTTTTATATTACTTTCTTGAACTTTTGCTTGCTCGCCAAAAAAATCAATTAATCGACTCCATGACTCATCTAAATATTTCTTTTGCTCTTCATGCCATTGTTCAGATTTATAATATTCATAACCACCTTCGTAATAGAAACTTTCTTCCTTTTCTTGATATTTAATATCCCCAGAAAGTTTATCAAGGAATGTTTTAATATTGCTTTCTTGAATTTTTGCTTGCTCACCTAAAAAATCAATAAATTTACCCCATGATTCTTCAAGAATCTTTTGTTGCCCATCATACCATTCCATTTGTTTTTGATAATCAGATCCTGTTTCATCTTCATCCTCCCAAGTAAAAGCCCTTGTAAGTAATTGTTCTTCATCATCATAAACTTCTGTTGATTCTTCAAATTCTCTTTCTTCCTCTCCTAATCTTTCTTTTTGTTCAACTTTTTTTCTTTTTTTTCCATTTTTGTCAAATCTTATTAAAATATTGTTGAAAGTATTATTTGTTAAGAAGTATTCTGTTGTATAAACTTCTTTTGCACCATCGTCATGTAAATCTGTGTAATCCCTTGTATTTAATGCGTATGGCACAGAAGTAAGAGCAATTCTTGGCAAAGGAGTCCCATTGTTTATTGTAACTTCCAGCCAATATTGTTTGTCGAAAGGCAAATCAAATTTCGTTTGAGAGCCAAGAATGATGTTTAAAAATCCATTAGTGATATTAACAGAATTATGAGATTCAGTCCATAATTCTGTACCATTTGTTGCCACATCATATAATTTGATTGTTAAATTATATGTGCCGTTAAGATTGTTCCCATTTGCATCTTGGAGAATTCCCTGCCAAGAAATAGTTTGGGGAATTTGAGCAACACAAGTCGAAAAGCTTATTAAAGCCAATACTGCATACAATAAAATATACCGCATAACTTTCTCGAATTAATTTCAAATAACAATTTTAGATTTTTCAAACATAAATAAAATTATTGTAAAAAAAAATTAATAAAATCTAATAATTATATAATTTTTTGAATTATTTAATACAATTAATAAAATATTTCTTGAATAAAATGGTTCAAGACTATTGAATCATTGAAATTATACCAAACTGATTCAAACAGATGTATGTTTTTTATTAAAGTTTCATTCACTTAGTTAGTTTAGTGGTTTGACCGTTTGATTTAATCATCATTTTAATTCATCTATTGGGCTGTTGAAAAGGTAATGTTGAAATTTTATTGCATGTGGCTACAAGATCATGTTAATTGATTATATTTTTTTCTTAATCAACAGACCAAGTATAGAATTAACTACCGATTTTCTACTGATTACTTAATAGAATACTCGAAAATCTTTAAAAATTATTTGGAGTTGTTTGGTACAATTTTCCATAATTATAAAACCCTTCTAAAATTTGCTAAAATTCTTCTAATTTTGGCTTTGTTTGAAATTAATGTTCATCTCTAATAAAGAGTAGTCAAAATGGTATCATCGATTGATGCAGAGTTTTACCTCAAAATCAACAGTGAATGAAGTATAATCTTGAATTTATGCTGGATCAATTGTGAAGTTTGAGTTGAGAGTTGCCACTAAAGAATCAATCTTGATTGAATTTGCCAATGGGTTCTCAATTTTGTATTATCCGTTCATCGGTTTGTACTTTCCGTTCATTGATTTGTGCATTTAGTTCAATGGTTTGTACTTTCCGTTCATTGGTTTGTGCTTTCCGTTCATCAGACTTTGCTTTCAGTTCGTAGGTTTGAGTTTCCGGTTCATAAGTTGGAGTTTCCGGTTCAACAGAATATGTAATCTGTTCATAACAAATGGCTTAGCTAAATAACTTTTTCAATTCAACTTACAACATTTTGTGGATTTTTCTAAACTTCTTCGAGTATATATTCAAATTACCTTATAAATTTCGAGACCATAATCAATTCCACGAGAATTTTGTAAGAAGTTTTATGCCATTGAATGAAAATAGTTAGTAGAAACATAAACAGACAGCGAAAAAACAGTAACAGACACCGTACCTGCAATAACTGACAGAGTACCTGCAACAACTGACGGAGTATAAGCAACATTTGACGGAGTATCTGCAATAACTGACAGAGTACAAGCAGCAACTGACGAAGTACAAGCAGCAACTGACGGAGTACAAACAATAACTGACAGAGTAGGAGAATCAACGGAAATGAATAAAATAAGCAATTCAGCAAACTTTTTAGAGACCATAAACTAAACTCTGTCCAAAATAGTTATTATCCATAGGAGGATAACATGGAAGCAGAAGAGTTTATCAAATTGCAAGATGAAGACCTTGCTAAAGTATTGAAAGGTGGACCAGTATTTGGAGAAAATGGTGCCTTTACAGAATTATTAAAAAAATTTGTGGAGGATTTGCAACAAATTGTCTGATGAATCAAAATACTGAACAAAATGATAAAAAAATGGATTCCTCCTTGGATTTGTATTGACAATCGTGAAAGAAGTCCGTCTTTTCGAACAAAGTGAAAAATCCGGATAATTTAGTACTGGATTATGGGAATTGATTTCTTGCACATTGTATTTCAACAAGTTCAATAAAGGTAGCTTTAGCATCGTATCGAAATGAGCAATTATTTAAAGTATCCAAGCTGGATCTGTAGAAAATGATAAACTTGATTATTGAATATGAATATCTTGACAAAAATACTAAAACAATTTCTACATTACCGAATGAATAACAGATCTCACCACGCCCCAAACTTCAAAATTCATTTCGGAAGTGATATCCAATCTATTAAATTTTGGATTTTCAGGCATTAATGAAATTCTATTTTTTGTAATTGATAATCTTTTTACTGTTAGATCACCATCAACAACAGCGATTATTATATTTCCATCTTTGGGATCTAGAGAGCGGTCAACCACAAGAATATCTCCTGAATAAATACCTGCATTAATCATAGAATCACCATTTACCCGAACAAAAAAAGTAGAGGCAGGATTTTTTATCAAATGCTCATTCAGATCTAATCTTCTCTCCAAATAATCATCTGCTGGCGATGGAAAGCCCGCAGAAACAGATTCCAAAAAAAGTGGAAAATCTAATTTATTAGAAATAATTGATGAAATAATTTCTAATTCCGCCTGTGAATATTTCGGTTTTAATTCTATTTTTTTTATCATTTTATTTTCTTTTATTTGATTTTTTCTTTTGAATTTTTGGTGGGGCATTTCTTAATTTGCCCGGTTTGAGTTCTTCAAGGAAGAATTCCATCGAGGTGAAATGCCAAGCTGGATTTCCATCTTCATCTTCGGGAGTATAGATGCGCAATTTCTGCTCAATATTTGCAAATTTATAAACCGGAACAAGATCTTTTTTGCTGATATACATATTTCCTGAACCTGCCAAAACGGACGTTACAGAAATTTTTTCGCTTTCAGTTCTCAAAATCACACTGCCTTGACCTGTACTGATATATGCCAAATTCAAACAAATTTGCCCCAAAGTATCTTTTTCTTCGTGTGCTCTAAATAGCAAAGTTCGCTCAACAAGCGGATAAGGATTGCCATTTTCTGCTAAAGTATCCATTGATTGACTGATCCACGACTCTTTTGCATTCTTGCAAAAACCATTTATTGGAAAAAATAAATACGGATTGAATGCTCCACCTGGAGACATTGCAAACAAATTTTCATTATCAACTTTCGAAGAAATTCTATTACCAAGCGAATCAATTACCAAAAAAACTTTCCGATTTGTCCAAGGACTTGTTTTACGATCTACATTTTTTAAATTTTCATTTGATTCAATTGCGTTATAATTGGTCAACTTAATTGATAAATAATAATATCCGTTCTTCTTGCCGACTGAGTCGCATACCACCTGATAAAATTCTTCCCTAATTCTCAATAAAGGCTTGTCCATACCAACAATTATACTGTCGTGAGCATGGATTCGATAGGTTAAGGTATCGCCTTGGTAAAAATTGTAGCGATAACAAATAATTTCATTAAACGGCTCTTCGCTGTACGTGGAATCGTTTTGAGCAAACAAACCAACTGTTGTGATGAACAAAAATAATAAAAATATATTTTTCATTTCTTTAATTTTAAAAATTAATATAATTTAATATTAACACTTAAATAGACAAATTATTGTTATTGATTTCAAGAGAATTGATAATTCATTCAAAAATATTGCTTTTTATAATGTAAAATTAATTAATCATTTTTTCAAATTTGCATTATTGTTTAATATTGACTAATTTTGAATTGTTTTAATATTAACAATTTGAAAATAATGAAAAATTTTCTTAAATATTCAATATGTATTATTATCATATTTCTTACTCTTGCTAATCA
>JANJUO010000368.1 GCA_024710535.1 bacterium | reverse complement strand
AATGCCCCCAACGAGAAACAACATCAATAAAATCTTGATAATCGGTTCCATAACTCGACATTGGATTTATCCAAAATGAATATGTAAATTCATTTAAATTAAATTTTTGCGGGTAATCCATCAAAACATAAGATTCTTTTGTGCCTAATAATTTGATATAGGTATTGTTGTTACTTTTTTCGAAAATTGTGTTGCTACTGCTTCCATTTAATCTATTTTTGGAAACGTCCTCATAATTTTCATTGAATGGATAATAGCATACTAATGATGATTTTTTGTATAATTCATTGCTCGTGGTGTCAATATTTGTTGTGTCAGTTTGAGTTGTATCTTTTTTTATAGGTTGCAACAATACCACTAAATTTGTAGTTTTATCATTATTAACATAGATGTTTACTTCTTTTTTAAGAAATCCACTTTTAATTGCTGTTACTTTGTATTCTTTTCCTATTACATTTGAAATGTAGAATTTTCCATTTTTATCAGAGGTAATTACGGTTGTTGGTGGGTAAGTTGAAATTTCAACATTGCTAACAGTAGTACTATCTTCAACATTTAAAACTACTCCAGAAATTGTGCCAAATTTGCTTTCAACAATTTCCTCGCTACATGAAAATAATAACGTAATTGCTATAATCAATGGAATTAAAATAGATTTTTTCATTTGTAACCTCTACTTTTTGTTGAATTCAATTGTTAAAAACCAACCAACTTTTTCGCGACCAATCAAATTAGCCAGAATCATTGCAGTTTTTTGCATGAATTTGTTAAATCTTCCCAATCTATCATAATATGAAAAACTTGGGATAACTTTTACATCTTTCAAATTGTATTTGTTTAGAATTTCGTTCATTTCCCTAACAGTATAAGCTTTAGTGCCGATGCTTTCCATTTTGTTCCATAAAACCCATGCAAAAGATTTCCAAGGTTTGCCCTTGAGCAAAGCATGTTTAATCCAGAAGAAAAAGGTCAGCAAAGAATGTCTATGATATACCATTATTTTTGCAGATCCACCTGGATTCAAAACTCGAATAATTTCTTCCAGCGCTTTGATTGTATTTGGCGAATGATGAATAACACCCCAACTATAAACAATATCAAATGTATTGCTTTCGAATGGTAAATTTTCTGCATCGCCAACTTTCACGTGTGCTTTCAAATCATAAAGTTGCAAACGATGTTGGATGTGCGCAATTGCTTCTTCTGTAAGGTCTATTCCATAGCAATCGGCACCGGCTCTAACCCATTGAAGAAAATCAGTTCCGGCTCCTACTCCCACTTCAAGTAATTTTTTTCCATGAAAACGAGTAAATTGAGCAAATGAAAAAATCTCAGGTTGGAGTTCGTATCTTTCTTTTTCAATTTGCTCGAAATAATCCAATGTATATTTCTCTTTATCAATATTTTGGGTTCCGCAGGCTTGAGCATTCCAAAATTCTTTTACTTCTTGCTTAAGTTTATCAGTATTTTGCATAATTTTAAAATTTATAATTTTATAATTGTGAAAATTATAAAAAAAAAATCAATCAGCAAAACAAGAAATGAAAATTGTCAAATAAAAATACCTACCCTATTGGCAAAGTAAATTTAAATGTTGATCCATTGTTTAATTCACTGCTTACGGTTAGATTGCCGGTATGCTCATCATTTTTGTGCTTGGTAACAAAATCTTTGCAGATGATAAGCCCTAAGCCGGTTCCTTTTTCTTTAGATTTTCCGATTGTACTTGCATTAACATCTATACGGAATAATTTTTCTACGTCTTCTTGGCTCATACCAATGCCGCTATCTTTGACTTCAATAGATACGCAATTCTTTTCATGATATACATTTACGGAAATTTCACCATTTTCATTGGTAAATTTAATCGCATTCGTTAATAGATTTCTAATTACTGTATTAATCATATTTTCGTCAGCAAAAACATAAATTTCATTCTCAATTTCTAAATAATTCAAAAGAATTTTCTTTGAATCTGCCATAGCTTTCACTGATTGAATATTATAATTAATCATAGCAGGAATACTTAATTTCTCTGGCTTGAATGAAATACTTCCCGATTGGGCTCTTGCCCACTCCAAAAGATTCGACAGCAAACTCCTGAAAAATAAAACACCCTCTTTCAATCGCTGAATTTGGAATTCAATTTTTTCAGGATTATTTTTGTTATAATATATTTGAAGTAAATCAACCGAGCCAAGTATAACTGTAAGTGGATTTTTTAAATCGTGGGCAATTATCGAAAAGAATTTATTCTTCATTTCATTCAATTGCTTAAGTTCCTCTTCTGATTCAATTAATTTATTGTTCAATTCCTGTAATAACAATGCATCATCATACATTGTTTGCTGTGAAATTCGTAAATCTTCATTAACTTGGCTAAGTGTTTCTTGTGCTTTTTTTCGCTCTATATTTTCTGCTTCGAGAATTGCAAGAGCATTTCTGAGTTCATTTGTTTTGTTTTTTACAATTTCATCCAATTCAGAATTTAATTTTTGGAGATTTTTATTTGCAATATCTCTCTCCGTTTGATGAATATTGATTTTATCCAACATATTATTAAATTCTTTATAAAGCGAAAATATCTCATTAGTTCCTTGCGGTTTCACTCTCAGAGAATAGTTATTCGATTGGGAAATTTCTTCAGCAATTTGAGTTAGAAATTTTATTGGCTTAGAAATAATTTTTTGGAGGACATTTGCTAAGATATAAGATATTACAATCAAAATAACAAGCAAAATAATTAGGAAAATAATATAATTCTTAAGTTTGTGTTTTAATTGACTTGTGGTTGCAGTGATAAATAGATATCCATAATTATTATTATCATAGGAAATATTTTGTACTATATTAATATAATCATTTTCATAATATAAGGAATCTACAAAATTTATAATTTTGAATTTTGGCGATGTTTGAATTGCAATATTTCGATAAGCAGCAAAAAATTTGCCTGTTGAATCGTAAATATTTGCTGAAACAACATATTCAATCTGATCTAACTTCGATAAAACATCCTCCGCACCCTTCACATCATCGAATACAATAGTTGTAACTGCATAATCTGCAATCAACTTAGCATTAACTGTCAAATTTTGCTCAAGATCTGTGCGATTTGTATGATATTGATTGTATGCCAAAACCGAAAATGCAACAATTGTGATAGAAATTGTAATTCCAACAATTATTAATTTTAGTTTTGCACTAATTGAGCCAAAATTAAAAATCGATGTCATTTTTCTTCTCCATAATTAACTATTTTGGCTTGTTTTAGAATTAAATGACTCATCTGAAGATTGGATTTTTTGACTGCAGTTTCATTTATTTCGAAGCGAATTAAATCATTTTGAGAATATAGATTTATATGAACCCCTCTTTGTGCAAATCCTTTTGAGTCGGAAATCATCAAAACTTGTTTATCACTATAATAATTTATAATATTATCAAGTTCTGATCCAACTGATGAAGAAATAAATACTAAATCGCAATCAAGTAGTTTTTTGGGATCAACAGAATAAATAATTTTTATTGGTTTGGATTTGATTTTCTTGTTATCATAAAGATCGTCGAGCAGTTTACCAAAATTATGCTTTCCAATAACAGCAATTCTAAATGGAGTTTCAATATCTTGTACGGATGAATTAGTTGACCATTCCACAAATTGACAAAATTTACCAATCAAAGCGGCTTTTATTTCATATTCCCCAGCAAGTTTTTGGTTGAAAACAGAACTGAAACCGAATAAAATTAATATAATGACAATATGTACTAAATATTTTTTGATTGCCGTTACCAATAGAAAACAATTTATATTCTTACACTAATGCATAATTCCAAATTAATCAAAATTTTTTATTCAAACAAAAAAATATTTTTTTAATTTTCAAACAATTTTTTTTTAATAATTTCGACTTTATATTTTTTAAATTTAAATATTCTTACGTCAAAATACAAACGTTTGCTTTTAGGAGTAATTATGCCTGATACCGTTTTTAAAGAACCAAAAGAGAGAATCCTTGATTCTGCTTCGAAATTATTTGCCCAAAGAGGATTTTCGGCTATTGGAGTCCGAGAAATTGCTAAAGATGCCGATGTTAACATATCAATGGTTTCTTACTATTTCAATGGAAAAACAGGTATCCTCAAAGCAATCATAGATGAATACTTCATTGAAGTTAAGAAAATTATGCAAACAATTTCGGAAAATAATTTCGATCCCGGTGCAAGTTTGAAATTTCTTTTGAAAGAAATGATTAACTTGTTCAATAGAAGGCATGATCTATGCAAAGTAGCCATTATTGAATTACCTTTCGATCAGGAAGATGTTGCTGAATTCAAAGTAAGAATGTTTAATGAACATATCAAATTAATCAAACAAACATTTCATTCTCATAGCGATTTCTTTGATAAACCTGAACAGACAATGATAATTGGTCCGGCATTTTTGAGTTTGCTATTCTCTAACTTGATATTTGGAAATGTAATTCGTGATTCCGCAAAAATTGAATTTGATGAGGCATATTACGAGCAATATATCGAAATTATTTCTACCTTGTTCTTAAGAGGTATTATTGGAGTTGCAACTTCAAATAAAATGAAGGATGGTGGCGATGTATCCAATCCACATGCTGCTGGTCATCCACATGCTGCTGGTCATCCACATACTACAGGTCATCCACATGCTATGGGGCATCCACATACTGCAAGTCATCCTCACGCTACAGGGCATCCTCACTCAATGAGTAAATCAAAAACAGAAGTAATGCCTCATTCTATTCCACATACTGCAGTAAAAGTAGATTCAGCTCAAATTCATCAGAAAATCAATCATCCGCATAACATAGGAGCAATACAAAGTGATGATCAACAATTTACAAAACCCGATGCTGAGCTTGAAGAACAGATTCAACCAAACTTTAATTTGATTAGAGCGGTTCATACACATCCAAAAAGCAAGGATGCTAAATTCCAATACAACAATGCATCAAAAGAATATCCAAAGAAATATCGAACACCAAAGCCAAATGCAAGTCCACAGACTCCGCCACAAGCACCATATACACCAAATGATATTAAGCCGGTACCACATAAACCACGCATTATTGAGGATAATCCATTTGCACAGCCGCATCCACACTCTCATTTCAAAAAGAAAAAGTAACAAGTTTATATAAAAAAAAGCTGTCAACAAAATAAATTGACAGCTTTTTTTTCATTATACTTAGATTAATTAATCTATATATTCCATTTTAATTGTGAAATGTCTAAGGAATTCTGCTTCCCAAACAATCTTCATTTTTCTTAATTTCTCACGATTATTATAAACCTCAATAACTGCTTCGGCAATATAATCGATATGTGATTGAGTATAAACTCTTCTTGGAATTGCAAGTCTAACAAGTTCCATTGGAGGTGCTACGTGATTATTATTTTCATCTTTCTTGCCAAACATTAATGAACCGATTTCAACAGTTCTTACGCCCGATATTCTATAAATTTCATTTGCAATAGCTTGACCAGGGAAAAATTCAGGTGCAATATGTGGAGCAAATCTCTTAGCATCCAAATAAACAGCATGTCCGCCCGTAGGAACCAATATAGGCACGCCGGCTTCAATCAATTGATTTCCAAGATTTTCCACCTGTTTGATTCTGTATTCTAAATAACTTTCTTCCAATACTTCCACAAAACCGCGAGCAAGAGCTTCCAAATCTCTTCTTGCAAGACCACCATAAGTAACAAATCCCTCAGTTATTATCAACATTGTCTTTGCTTTTTCTGCAAGTTTATCGTCATTACAAGCAAGAAATCCACCGGTATTCGAGAGTCCGTCTTTCTTTGCAGACATTGTTGCACCATCAGCATAGCTAAACATTTCTTGAGCAATTTCTTTAATAGTTTTGTTTTCGTAGCCTGGCTCACGCATTTTGATGAAGTATGCATTTTCGGCAAATCTACAGCAGTCGATAAAAAATGGGATATTATACTTACTCAATAATTCTTTAGTTTCTCTTATATTTTGCATAGAAACCGGCTGACCACCACCACTATTATTGGTAACAGTAATCATCGACAAAGGTATATTTTCCGGACCTGCTTTTTTGATGACTGCTTCGAGTTTTTCTAAATCAATATTACCTTTGAATGGTGCCGTAACATCGGGCTTGGTTCCAACTTCAACAGGACAATCAACAGCATCGCATAATGAATATTCAATATTTGCTCTTGTTGTATCGAAGTGAGTATTATTTGGAATTGTTAGACCTTTTCCGCCAACCACCGAAAATAAAATTTTCTCAGCCGCTCTACCTTGATGAGTAGGAATAATATGCTTGAAACCTGTAATATCTCTAACGATATTTTCAAATTTATAGTAACTTCTGGAGCCAGCATAAGATTCGTCTCCATCCATTAACGCCGCCCACTGCTTTGCGGACATTGCAGTAGTGCCGCTATCTGTAAGCAAATCAATTGTAATATGCTCAGATCTCAATGAGAAAGGATTATTATTTGCATCTTCTAAAAATTGAGTTCTTTGTTCAATTGTAGTAATTGGAATTTCCTCAATAGTTTTAATTTTGAATGGCTCGATAAATGTTTTCATTATTACAACTTAAAAAAGTTATTAAAAAATTAAATTTAAAAAAAACAAAATTACAAAAAAATA
>JANJUO010000355.1 GCA_024710535.1 bacterium | reverse complement strand
TCTCTTTCAATACTTTTGCAAATTTTTCTACCGCTTGGTCGATTTCTTCTTTTGTGATTACCAACGGTGGAGCAATTCTAATTATGTTTTCGTGTGTATCTTTGCAAAGAACGCCTTCAGCCATTAATTTATAGCAATATGGACGAGCTTTTCTATCAAGAACAACGCCTATCCAAAGTCCTTTACCACGAACTAATTTCAAATGTGGTGATTCGATTTTACGCAATTCTTGCATGAAATATTCGCCCATTTCAAAAGAACGTTGCACAAGGTTTTCTTCTTCCAATACTTCTAATGCTTTGATTGCAACTGCGGCGGCTAATGGATTTCCACCAAAAGTTGAGCCATGCTCTCCCGGTTTGATCACAAGCATTACTGCTTTATCAGCCAAAACTGCAGAAACAGGATAGAAACCACCAGATAATGCTTTTCCGATAATTACCATATCAGGTCTTACATTTTCGTAATAATGAGCAAATAATTTACCGCTTCTTCCAAGTCCTGATTGAATTTCATCGCAAATAAAGAGAATATTATTTTCTTTACAAACTTCAGCAACTTGTGTCAAATATCCTTCAGGAGGAATAACGATACCGCCTTCGCCTTGAATTGGTTCAATCAAAACTGCAACAGTATTTGGAGTGATTTTCGATTTCAAATCTTCAATATCACCGTATTTGTGCATTGGAAATGCTTCTGTGCAATATGGACCAAATCCAGCAAAAGATGATGGATCGTCGGAGAAGCCAACGATTGTAGTTGTTCTACCATGGAAATTACCGTCAGCAACGATGATTTCAGCTTTGTTTGCTTCAACGCCTTTAACATCATAACCCCAACGGCGAGCCAATTTTACTGCTGATTCAACTGCTTCAGCACCGGAATTCATTGGCAAAGCCATTTCATAACCGGTCATTTCGTTTAATTTTTTGTAGAACAATGGCAATTTATCATTGCGAAAAGCACGACTTGTTAAGGTAACGTGTTTTGCTTGTTCAATAAATGCTTCCATAATTTTTGGATGGCAATGTCCTTGATTAACAGCAGAATATGCGGCAAGGCAATCGAGATATTTTTTTCCTTCAACATCTTCTACCCAAGCGCCTTTTGCTTCTTTGACAACTACATCCAATGGATGATAATTATGAGCGCCATACTCATTTTCAATTGCAATATAATCTTGTGTATTCATTATTCAATTTATTTATTAATTTAACAAAATATTATTTATAATTTTTTCATTTTTCAAAAAGAAGTTTTTAACTTCATTCCAATTTGTTCCATTTATTGACTTTGGCTCTACTGAATTTTCCGCTTCGGTAAAATAGACTAAAGAACGTGCAATATGATAAAAATTTACATTGAATTCATGATATTTTTTTGTGAGTAATTCCTTCATATTTTCAAATTTGTATAATTTAATAAGTTCATATAAATCATAAAAATCTTTCTTTTCAGATCTTTGAGAAATAGAAATCATTTTCATACAAAAAATATCATTTATCGAAGCAAGATTAATACCTTCAAATTCAGTAAAATTATCAAGTATTGGATACTTGTATTTCAATAAACTAATTTTCACGTTTTCAACCAATAAATGTATTGTATTGATATTATTAACAATTACTCTGTAATTTTTATCAACTAAAAAATCTTCAAGAATATTTATATCAAAATCATTTAAAGAGAAAAAGTCTAAATCAACACTTTCTCTGTGATTTAAATGAATTGCCAATGCTGTTCCTCCGGCTAAGTAAAAATTATTCTTAAATGAACTAATCTTACTTAACTCTTTTAATTGTAAAAGCATTCGTTCTGATATGACCGATTCAGACATAAAATATCTTTTTCATCTAATTTATAATAAATCATCCAAAAGTTTGCGGTTATTTTATCAATGCTTCTTGATTTTTTAACCACCTCAATAATATCATCTTGTGTATAATTTCCTAACATCCATTTGATTTCCCTGTGAGTTCCAAATTTCATTAATCTTTCAATTATGGCAAATTTATGCTTAATTGGATTAACATCATTTGTGTCCCAAAAAAATGGCTTCAACTCTTCAGGTAATTCAAACATTTTTTTACCTTATTTAGAATCATAAACATCAAAAAGCATGCTCATCATTGCCATTCTCACATATAATCCGTTCTTTGCCTGACGGAAATATGCGGCACGTGGGTCTTTATCTATTTCAGGATGAATTTCCACAGAGCGAGGCAATGGATGCATAATGATAGCATCATATTTCATTTTCTGAAGCATTGATGCATCAATATTGAATTTACTCAAATCAGTATCATTCAAGGATAATCTTGTTTTATCAATTCTTGTTTGATAAACAACATCAACTTTGCTTAGAATTTCTTCAACTGAATTTAGCAATTGATAAGCAACATTTCTTTTATCAAGATATTCAAGAATATCAGGTTTTATTTGCATTTCAGCAGGAGCAACGAAATACAATTTCACTCTGTCATATTTAGCAAGTAAATATGCAAGCGAGCGAACTGTTCTACCATTATCTAATGCACCAATAAATGCTACAGACAATCCATTCAAAGTTTGACATTCGTTATGAATTGTATATAAATCAAGCAATGCTTGAGTTGGATGCTGACCACCACTACCATCACCGGCATTAATTATCGGAACGGGTGAAACTGCAGCAGCACGTTTTGCGGCACCTTCTTCATGGTGACGGATAACGATTGCATCACAATAATTTGAAATGATTTGAATTGTATCTTCAAGCATTTCACCCTGAATTTCAGATGAAAATTCTTTTGCTTGCTCGGTTGTAAGTACTTTGCCACCAAGACGATAAGTAGCCGATTCAAAAGAAAATCTTGTTCTTGTTGAAGGTTTATAAAACAATGAAGCAACAATTTTCTTTTCGTAATCTCTTGTGCCACCACGAGCAACTACTTTTTTCATATAATCAGTTCTGTCGAACAATTCCTTAATTAAAGGAAGTGTGAACTGTTGCGATTCTAATATATGTTTAAAAGGCATTTTATTTTTCCTTAGTATTTATTAATTACAAAATTATATTGTTGGTAAAATGTGTGTACCTGCATTGCCTTCAAGTGCAGAAGACAAATACTCATAACTTGTAATTATAGCGTGCTTTCCACCGTTTTTGATGTAATTTATCACTGATTCCACTTTCGGTCCCATACTTCCAGCAGGGAAGTGTCCTTCATTGTAATATTTTTCAAGTTCATCAACAGAAACTTTGTCTAAGCCGATTTGATTTGGCTTTTTGAAATTCAAATAAACCTTGTCAGCATCAGTTGAAATAATAAACAAATCAACATTCATACTGTTTGCAAGCAACGCTGATGAACGGTCTTTGTCGATAACTGCTTCCGAACCTGTGATAGTACCATCTTCATTTTTGATAACAGGAATTCCTCCACCACCAAGAGCAACAGTTACAATTCCCATATCAATAATTTTATTTATTACTTCTAATTGTAATACTTCTTTTGGCTGAGGAGAAGCAACCACACGGCGATAACCACGAGAAGCATCTTCAACAATATCCCAATTCAAAGTTTTTTTCTTTTGTTCAGCTACTTCTTTTGTATAAAATGGACCAATTGGCTTGGTTGGATTCTGAAAAGCAGGATCGTTTTTGTCAACTTCTACCATAGTTGGAACAATTGTAACCAAATGATGCAAATCAAGTTGCTTCAATTCAAATTCCAATGCGCGTTGCATGATATAGCCAATTTCGCTTTGAGTAGTTGCTACGCACATATCGAGTGTGTGAGTATAAACTTCACCTGCCGCACGTTCAGAGCGTAGCAAAGCGGCTCCTGCTTGTGGACCATTACCGTGAGTAACCACCACATTCCAGCCGGATTTTATCATTTCGGCAATTGCTTTCGAGGTTGCGTGGGCATTGACGAGTTGCTCGTCAATGGTACCACGTTCGCCCGCTCTAATTAGAGAATTTCCGCCAACAGCAATTAATGCTTTTTTTGACATAAATTATTTCTTCATTAATTGATACATAACTGCTTTTTGAGCATGTAATCTATTTTCTGCTTCTTGGAAAACATAAGAATATGGTGCATCAATAACACCGTCAGTAACTTCATCGCCACGATGAGCAGGTAAGCAATGCAAGAAAATTGCATCAGCATTAGCCGCTTTCATCAAGTTTTCATTAACTTGATATGACATAAAGATTTGTTTTCTTTTTGCTGTTTCTGCTTCTTGACCCATTGAAGCCCAAACATCAGTATAAATAGCATCTGCACCTTCAACAGCTTTGTATGGATCATGTTCGATAGTAATTTTTGCACCTGTTTTCTTGGCATTTTCAACTGCAAGATTATACATCATTACATTTGGTTCGTATCCTTTTGGGCAGCCAATAGTTACATCAACACCAAGCATAGCGCCTGCATCCATCAATGAATGAGCAACATTATTACCATCGCCAACATAAGTAAGTTTCAAACCTTGTAATTTGCCTTTAACTTCTTGCAAAGTTAAGAAATCTGCCATTGCCTGACAAGGATGGCTGAAATCAGTTAAACCATTAATAATCGGAATAGATGCCCATTTTGACATATTTTCAACAATATCATGTCCAAAAGTACGAATCATTATACCTTGAACCATTCTTTCTAAATTTTTTGCAACATCATGAACGCCTTCTCTTTTGCCAAGGTTGATTTCGGCAGGAGAAAGATAAAGTGAAAATCCACCAAGTTGTTGGATACCAACATCAAAAGTAGTTCTTGTTCTCAAAGATGGTTTTTCGAAAATCATAGCAAGAGTTTCTCCTTCAAGAGCTTTGCTGTATTTCCTTCTGTCTTTCTTCATATCTGAAGCAATTGCAAAAGTTTCCAAAATTTCTTCAGTTGTGAAGTCAGATACCATTAAAAAATCTTTAGTCATTATAATCTCCAAAATAAAATTATAAAAAAATTATAAAAAAATTAAAATTTATAAAAAAAATAATTGACGGATTAAATTATACAGGTGCGTCTGTAGTGTAATGCTTAAACTGGATTATTTTACTTGCTCTTGTTTTGGGTAATGCGAGTGGTGAAATCAATGCAAATTCTGCAATGGAATCATAGTAGTGTTGATATGTTGTTATTTTTAATAACATTTATCTCATCTTAGTTATTTCAATCAGTTACAAAATTATGAAAATTTAATCACTTAATAAAACAAATTCGGTTATTGTTGATAATTTTTTTTTAAATTTTTTTTTTGCCTGTAACATTTCAATTAATTGATGTGTAATATCATTAAGAATGTAATTTGTTTTTTGAACTATTCGGATTTTAGAAGGAGAATTTATTATGAAAAAGCAGAATGAATCCTATCCACAATTAATCAACTCTTATGGAGCAAGAGAATTGAAGGAATTTCAGAATAAAGCCGTTTCGAGTGGCTTTGCCGGAGCATTAATTTTTCTTATGATTTTAGGACTTTTTTTGAATTTTCTAATGAATAAGCAAAATTCCGAAATAGACCAACCTTACTATGTTAGCGGTGGAACTGTGGTTATGCCTGATGATTTATTTCATCCAAAGCAAAAGTCAGATCAAACAAATATCAATTCCGATAAAGTTGCAAAAGCAGGTTCGGGTATGAAAGCAGGAAATCCAAAACCGGTTGCTGTTGAAAATACAAATGGTAAAAAAGTTGAATTTGCGGATATAAAATTTGCTGGTGTTTCATTCGCTGATGGTAGAGAAGGTGATAATGTTGTTGTTAATACAAGTAGCAAACCTACTCATATTGTAACAATTCAAGAGCCTGCAAAAGAAATAAAAATGCCTGAAGCTGATGATTTTATCGTTTATGAAAAGGAAGCAATAGTTGATTTGGCAGATTTAGCAAGAATTATCGAATATCCACAATTAGCAAAGCAAGCCGGAATTCAAGGTAACGTTACAATTCAGGTTTTGATTTCACAAGATGGAACTGCCTTGAATGCCAAAATACTTTCAAGTGACAATCCAATTTTGGATAAAGCCGCAATTGATGCTGTTATGAAAATCAATTACATCCCAGCAATGCAGAATGGTCAGAAGGTTCCAAG
>JANJUO010000325.1 GCA_024710535.1 bacterium | reverse complement strand
CGATTATATAATTTAATCTCTACGAGATATAGAGGTCGATGGGGAGCTTTTATTACCATAATCATAATCTCTACGAGATAATTTAATCGAATATCAAATTGACAATTATCTTTTCATTCCCTATCTCCCAACTATAAATTTGTATGTGTTTTGTTTGGTACCATTTTGTATATTCAGAAAGAAAGTTCCCATCTCTAAATTGCTAACATTAATCAGAATTTCATCATTCATTATTGTAATATTTTCCTTGGACAAATCAATGTTCTTTCCATTTATATCAAATATTTGAATTTGCTCGGGCATTATTAAACCGCTTGTTTGTAGGGTGAGAATATTGGTTGTAGGATTAGGAAAAAGAAGTTCTGTATTTTCTTCAGCATCCACGCTTGAAATAATTTTGTCTAATCCTTTTACTACACCTGAATATACACTACCTAAATAACAAAATGAATTATTGTCCTTTAGAAGAGTGATTGAACCTGCTCTTTTAGTTGTTACCATAAATATTTGACTGGTTTCAATATTTAATAATCTCATACCCAAACCTGATGAAAATAATAATATATTATTCCTAATCAATTCTAAGTTCCTATCAACATAATCATACTTTTCATCAAGTGCAATTGTTTCTAATTTTGAATCAGAAAAATGATAAATTCCAAGTATTTTATCTTCTCTTGCAAATAGCATTTTCGTTGAATCTTTTGAAAATTTAATATCGGTTATAGCATTGTCTGCTTTATGTATGGTTTTGATTTCTTTTGTTTCCATATTCAACATTTCAAAAAAATACTTGTCTTTATATGTATCAATTAAATCATTAAAGAAAAAGTATTTTGAATCTGGAGAAAATGCACTTAAACTAGGGCTTCCGTTTTTCAATGATATTCGTGCAAGAATTGACCAATCATCAGTATTATATACAATATACAAATCATCATAATAAAGAGAAATACTAACTGCCAGATATTTTCCATTTGGTGAAACTGCTATATCATCTGCACCTTCATTCTTTAAAGAATCAGGAAAATCAATACTATCTGTTACTATACCGTTTTCTAAATCCATAATTCTAATTTTACCCATTCTAGCCCATGTTTTTGGATTACAAGACCAACCAGTTATTGCTAAATGTTTGTTATCTGGAAAAAATGCAAAGTGCTTATAACAGTTATGGTCAGGAAATTGTCTAAGCAAAGTTCCATTTGCCATATCATAAACCCTAATTGTTGCTGTTGAATCCTTCTGATGTGTAGCCACAAAGATGGATTCATCAGGCGAAACCGCGAATTGTTCGTTATATTTTCCTATGTTTTGCACCTCCCACTTCAATTCTAATGGTGGGTCAAATTGTGCAAATAAATTCTGTCCGCACATTAAAGTCAGCACCATTGCTGCAAGCGATAAGAGCCAAGCCCTTGTTTTTTGATTGTGTAACAAATCGTTACTCCATTGAAAATCAAAAATCAATATTTTTCAGAAACAATTGTTTAATTTGTCTTGTTTCCGATGCCAAATTAAAAATTATTTTTTATAATTCCTAAATAATAATTGTGAAATAGATTATGCTTGAGTAAAAGGCGATGTAGAAATTATGAAAATATGTAGCATCTCCTATATTTTGGGAGCATTCGCTACGAAAAAACACACAGGAAATTTATATTATACAAACCAAAAAAAAGGATAGTTTCAATTTAATCAAAACTACCCATTAATTTATTCATTATTTAAATACTAACAGTTTTCCATTTTAACGCTTTGTAATAGACCACTAACTGCGCCAACATTATCTTGGAATACAGCAAAATGTCCAACATTTTCAACAAACATTTTAGGCATTAGAATTGTACCTGAATTTGCTAATATTACTTCAATACCTTTGTCGATATCGTTAATTTCGAAATATGGAAGCCAATGATTAGGAACATCTCCCATTGATTCAGGAAGTTCGTAAAGTCCGGCTATCATTTTTTCATCTTTAGTTAAAAGTGTGTATAGCATTTCGCCCATTGGGGAGGTTTGGCTTTGCCAGCCAAATACCGACTCGAAAAACTTGATGGCAACTTCGCGATCTCTACAGCCATATTCAAACCAACTGAAACTTCCATGCTCTTCTTTGTAGGCAGATCCAAAATGATTTTCTGGTTGCCATAAGCCAAACATTCCGCCATCGGGAGTTTGTGCTAATGCCATAGCACCCTGCGTTGGAACCACTTGAACATCTACGACAATCGAGCCGCCATTCTCTTTTACAAGTTTGACTGTTTCATTAATATCATCAGTTTTCAGATATGACATCCAATGTGGAGGGATGTTCATAGCAATTTGCTCGGGCATTAATGGAAAATATCCGGCAACAGGTTTTTGATTCATAAGGAACATGGAATAGCCGCCTGTATCTTCGCCAGGCATTTCGAAACCGAACCATCCGAAAAGATTTGAATAAAATTCTTTAGATTTTTCGCGGTCGGATGTTCCCAGATCTAACCAGCAAAATTCGGCATTGTTGTAGTTTGTTACTTCAGCCATAAAAAATCTCACAAAAAGTTGATAAACCAAGTTGATTGTTACGCGTAAATTAACATTTTGTTACAAAAATTTGAAAAATAAAATATTTTTTGCTTTCTTTTTGGGCTTTGATGTGTTATTACTATTTTAAAGCATACATTTTGGAAATTTTATGAAAACTATTATTATATTTTTTAGCATTATAATTATTTTAAATACTAATTCTAGTAATTTACTAAATTCTAAAACACTGGAGTTGTATTGTAGCAACTCTGTTTACGCTTATGGTAATGGCTTTTTTAGCAATGATGACAAATTTTATTATTATTCGGAGTTAAATCCAAGATCCGTTAACCCTAAGAAATACATTGCTATAAGAAGTTTGGAGAATTGCTCTTTGGTAAAGACAATTGGATTCCATGCTTTCGATCAAGATGATGTGTTTGATTTCAATTTGCAGAATTTGGATTTGCATAAGAAAATGATTTTTGTTGTTCTAAACAAACTTTATTTCTATGATTTTCAGACAAATACAGTTGTTGATTCGATTGAAGAGACCGCCACAATTCAGCAACTTTCTGTTTCTGTTTATCAGGATAAAATTGCATACTTTACTACTGAAAAGGATAGTTTGCACTTCAAGATTTTCAATCTGAATAAGAAAGAATTCGAGGAAAGTTTCACTCTTAAGAGTTTTTATAATTACAATAAAGTGTATTTTAGTCCTGATTTAGAAAAGATTTATTTTACCGGCAATCATAAAGATGCTATGAATAGTTATTTGACAATATGGTCTATCAACAACCACAAGCAGGATACAACAATTTATGTTTCTCCAAGAAAAATAAGCAATTTAGCCGCTTCTAACGATAGTAAATATTTATTGTTGAGTGCTGAGGATGGCAAAGTTTATGTTATTAATAAATTTAATTATCTTGTTGAAGATGTGATTGATCATGGAAATTTGATTGCACATTTGAAATTTATGAAAAATCCGAATTATTGCTTTATCGGCTCAAATACCGACAAGGGAAAAATTTCAATTTATTCTCTAATTGAACAAAAAGAAATATTTTCTTCTACTGAATTTCATGATGGTTCGGATTTTCGACTTAGTTCTTTGAATAATTATTTGATAGTAGTTTTCTTTAATAGCGTTGGTTTGGAAATGAATTGGTACAAATTGAATATCAGTGGCGTTAGTGGAATTGATGATCCAAAAGTTGCTGACAATGAACCCAACACATCAAATGATTTCAAGATTTTTGATATTTATGGGAAAATTATCAAAAGTGGAACAAATTTCAATCAATCTTATATTGAAAATTTGAATAGCGGAATTTATTTTATTAATGAAAAATTTTCGAAAAATGGCAGTCATTTTAGAAAGATAATTGTTACAAAATAAATTGTTTAGCATAATTATAGATAGAAAACTGAAAATAAGTGAAAATCTTGATACAATTTTCACTTTTATTCAAATATTTTTTAATTAAAAACGATAATAAATGAAATAAATTAAAATTTTTTGTTAATTAATTTGATTTTAAATTTTTTCATTTACATTTTTAATTATATATAATTTAAAGGAATTACAAATATGGCTGAAGTATTAAAAGGTTTGCAACCTGAAGCAGTATGGCACTGGTTCGAAGAATTAAGCAAATATCCTCGTCCATCAAAGCAAGAAGAAAAAGTTGTTGCTTTTATGAAAAATTGGGCAAAAGACCATGGTTTCAACATAAAAGAAGATGCAGTTGGTAATTTTGCAATTAGCAAACCTGCCACACCTGGCA
>JANJUO010000302.1 GCA_024710535.1 bacterium | reverse complement strand
TCAATGTAATTAGAAAAATTCTCAAAGTTTTTTCTCATAAATCCTATATTTTTTATAAACTTCGCCAAGCATTGTTGTAGTTAAGCCCTTATTCATCATTTCATTATCTTCTAAAATCCATGATGCCTCGCCAATTCTCAGATTGATTTCGGCTCCTCTCATACCTGATTCATAATACATAACAGCATCAACTCCTGTTTTTTGGAATTCGGGCAGAACTCCCAAAACAATTATTCTTTGGATAGACATTTTTTTCTTTTTTGTAAGAAGATGCCAAACACCTGTGAGCAAACTACCGCTTTTATTATAAATCAATGCTTCGTTTATGTTAGGTAATCCAAGATGAAATCCAGCCGGCTTGCCTTTGACTTCAACGATGAATGCAAGTTTTGGATTGGCAATTTGTTTTAGATCTTCAGCAAGAAAATCAAATTCTTCATCCGTCATCTTCACAAAGCCCCAATTTGGTTGCCATGCTTGATTATAAATATATTTCAAAGTATCAACATCTTTTCTGAATTGAGTTTTGTCTTTAAAATTAATTTCGCGAATTGTAATTTGGAATCTTTCTCTAACAATGCCTTGCAATCTCTTCAATTTGTCGGACATATACTTTTCGAAATGAAGAATATACGCATAAAGATCTTTTGATTTTGTAAAGCCCCATTTCTCGCATAAATCAAGATAATATTTTGGATTGTATGGCATCAAAACCACCGGAGGAGAGTCGAATCCTTCCAAAAGCATAGCACATTCATCATTCATAGATGGATTAACAGGTCCACGAATTGCATCTTTTCCTTGTGATTTAAGCCATTCTGCCGCCTTATCGAATAATGCATTAGCAACTTCCTGATCGTTTGCACATTCAAAAAATCCAAAGAAACCTACTCTATCAACATGAGTGATGTTGTGGTTTTCGTTTGTTATTGCGGCAATTCTTCCCACAACAGTTCCATGAGAAACAGCCATCCAAAGCTTCATATTTGAATGTTTATAGAAAGGATTTTTCTCAGTATTGAGAAGTTTCATTCTGTCCACAATTAATGGTGGAACAAAATTGGGGTCATTTTTGTAGAAATTCCATTGAGATTTAACAAACTTAAGTTTGTCTTGTTTGGTTTCCACAGATTTAATTTCAAAATCCATTTTTTTTATCCTTAGAAAATTAATTGCGTTATTATTAATCTTCTGCTGTTGTAATTAGTAATTATTGATTATGGAATCTATAAAAAAAAATTTGCATTAAATTTAAGTCAATTTATTAATGATTTCTGAATATTCCGGAAATTCATTTAATAATCTTTCACGTTTTGCCATAATGAAGTCCTGAAATTCAAATCCAGGGATCACTGTGCATCCTACGAATCCAAAACTGTCAACATCACTCAAATAGGCGCCAAACCAATGATGTTTGGGAATTAATAATTGTGGAATTTGACCATTATTGATGTCAAGACCTAAAGTTCGCTCTATTAATTTGCCTCTTGGAGAAATCATTACAATATGAATTGGGCATCCATCATAAAAATGCCATATTTCATCGCTTTGTAATCTATGTAACTTGGATACATCATTATTTTTTAGTAGAAAATAGATGGAAGTTCCCAAACAACGATTGCCAACATATCTATCAGGCAATGCAGAATTATCAATTATATCATCATTACGATATACTTCTTTGAAATATCCTCCCTCGATATGGGGGAGGAGTTCCAAACTTTCAATATAAAAATCAGCTGTGTTCATTTTTTTGTTTAATTTGTTTCAAAAAAAACTATTCACCCATAAAAGGTTCGCCCTGCTCCAACCATTTTGGTGCAGGTTTTCCTATTAAATAATGATCAAAGAATTGTTTCATTTTGATTGACCAATCAAGTTTGTTCTCATATTTTTTTGGATGATGAGGTTCGTTTTTGTATTCGATAAGCCAGCATGGTTTTTGCAATCTTCTGTATGCTAAGAATAATTCCACACCTTGAGAAAATGGAACAGCTTCATCAACATTTCCATGAAGAACCAAAAGTGGAGTTTTACTCTTATTTGCTTGTACTACCGGAGAATTTATCAAGTAATTATTCAAAGAATCCCAAATATGACCACCAATTCTTGATTGTTGGCTTTCATATTGGAATTGACGAGCCAATCCTGTTCCTGTTCTGATTTGAGAATAAGCACTCAACATATTTCCAACAGGTGCACCAACTGCAATTGCTTTAAACATATCTGTTTGTGTGCCAATAAAAGCACCTTGATAAGCACCCCAAGAATGTCCTTGCAATCCAACTTTATCTTTATCGACAAAACCTTTATCAATCAAATGTTTCAAACCTGTTGTTACTGCATCTGTTGCACTCCAGCCAGGATAACCATCATAATATTTGATGTCAGGAACAAACACTAAATATCCATCGCCAAGATATGATTGATAAATAGGTCTATGATTATTTCTTGGTTGATAAAATGCGTTGGCACCATCAGAGAATTGCTCATAAATATAAACCAAAGTTGGGTACTTTTTCTTTGCATCAAATCCTTCCGGTTTCATAAAGTATCCTTCCAAAGTATCACCTTTGGAATTTTGCCATTTTACGAGTTCAACTTTGCCCCAGAGGAAGTCTTTAATTTGCGGATTTACATTTGTTATTTTTGTTTCTTTTTCGAAACCTTCATCAGTATAATATAAATCAGGGAATTCTTCAAAATTTTCTTTCTTCAAAATATATCTACGCACATTTTTTGCTTTTGCAATAAATGCTTTATTGTATTGAGATTCTTTATTAATATTCAATCCACCAA